>CAJFKV010000030.1 GCA_904387055.1 Candidatus Heteroruminococcus faecigallinarum
TTAATGTCCTCCTAATGTGTTTTTTCTGCGTAACTGGCAGGTCACGCTTTTAATCTAACACATTAGGAGTTTTTTGTCTTTTTCACCGCTTAAGCTTTTCCCAACCACGCGACTATCGCGTGGTTTTCTTTTCACAATAAAAGGGGCCTGCCCGGATGGGCAAGCCCCAAAAGAAGAAAATGAGCGGCATCAAGCGGCAGCGTCCTGGGAAGAAGAGGCGTCTTCTTCCAAAATAGCAGCCATCTCAGGGGACCAGAACTGGGGGTCAATCACCTGGCGGCAGCAGTCCAGAATGTAATCATAGCTGAACTGGGAATCAAACTGGGTAACGCCGTGGCGGGCGGCCATCTCCCGGGTGTAGGTGGTCAGCGGCCAAACGGCTACATTGGCGACACCGCTGTCAAAATGGGTGACCAGCGGCAGAACCTCCGCCTTGGTGATGGTGGTTTCCCCGGTGGCCGGGTCTTTGGTAATTTCCAGATCAGCCAGCAGGGAGGGGATGTTGTAGGCCCCGTGCATGGCGGAGATAAAGTTCCCCATGGAATAGAACACCAACGTTTGCCGCCCGTCCTCGGCAGTGAGCCACGCCACCGGCTGGATGGTGTGAGAATGCATCCCGATGATGAGATCGGCACCCCAGTCGGCCATCTGCTGGGCCAGCTCCAGCTGCTGGGCCGAGGGTTCAAAGGTGTTCTCGACGCCCCAGTGGGGAGCCACTACCACAAAATCGGCCGACTGGCGCGCCATCTGGATCTGCCGCTGGATCTCCTCCAGGTCGGTGTCCAGGATGTACCGCAGCTCGCTGCCCGCCGGGAGAGAAAGACCGTTGGTCCCGTAGGTGGTGGCAACAAAAGCGATGGTAATGCCGTTTTTGGTGATGGTGGCAGGCTGGTTCATGGCCTCTTCGTTTCGGTAGGCGCCGATCATCAGGGCATCGGTGGTATCCCAATAGTCCATGGTGGCCACAAGGCCTGCCTCTCCCTGGTCCAGCATGTGGTTATTGGCCTGGGTCACCACATTGAACCCCAAAGAGAGCATGTGGTCCCCCAGCTGGGTGGGGGAATTGAACATGGGGTAGCTGGACAGGGGAGCGATGGCCGAGGCCAAGGGCGTCTCCTGGTTGTAAAAGGCAATGTCGTGGCCGGCGATCAGCGGGGCGACCTGCTCGTAGGCAAAGGAAAAATCGTAGCCATCCCCGCCCGCCCGCCGGGAAGCCTGATTATAGATGGCATCGTGGATCAGGTTGTCCCCCACGGCCACAAGGCTGATGGTGGACGGCTGGGGATCCTCCTTTTCTTCCACAGGCGCTGAGGATTCGGACGAAGATGGAGAAGCGGATACGGCCTGGGAACCTTCCCGGCCCGGGGGATTACGCGGAGAGCAAGCGGACATCGTCACAAGAAAAAGCAGCAAAAGCAGGAAGAGGGCGCCCTTGCCCTTCCAAATGGAACCCTTCATGGGAAGATCACCTCCTGGAAACTGGAACAAAACGCGTCCCGACGCCGTGCGGGGCAGTGGGAAAGCACTGGTTCTGCTCCATTGTAGCATAAAGGTTCAGGCAAGTAAATAAGGAGGATTTTGCCGCAAAACCGCCGTTGACAGGAAACGGCTTTTTCCTGTATCATAGAAATAATCGTATGGAAAACAACGATTAAAATTGGATCACAACGAAGGAGATGTATCATGGACCCCGACAGTATTATCATGAAATTGGGATTGCTGGTTTTCTTGCTGCTGATCAATGCGTTTTTTGCCATGAGCGAAATCGCCGTGATTTCGCTGAATGATACCAAATTGCAGCATCAGGCGGAGGAAGGAAATCGACGGGCCAAAACGTTGGTCTGGCTGCTGAAAGAGCCGTCCAACTTTCTTTCTGCCATTCAGATTGGCGTCACCTTTTCCAATCTGCTTTCTTCCGCTGTGGCGGCCGACCAGTTTGCCGAGATCCTGACCCGCCAGCTGGCCTTTTTGCCCATTTCCCCGTCGGTTCTCCACGCCGTTTCCCTGGTGCTTCTTACCCTGCTTCTGGGGTACTTCACCCTGGTGGTGGGCGAGCTGGTTCCCAAGCGGATTGCCATGTGCGCCCCTGAGAAGGTTGCCTTTGCGGTAGCTCCCATTTTGGGCGCTATTTATCGGGTGGAACGTCCCCTGGTATGGGTCCTTTCTCACAGCACCAACGGCGTGGTGCGCCTGCTGGGTGTCAAGGCGGAAAGTGAGCAGGAGCGGGTAACCGAGGAAGAAATCCGCATGATGGTGGACGTGGGCAGTGAAAAAGGGGTTATTGAGCCCGGTGAAAAAGATATGATTGACAATATCTTTGACTTTGATGACCGTACTGCCGGCGAAGTGATGACCCACCGGACCGAGGTGTCCTCCCTGGAAATTACCGCCACCGTGCAGGAGGCGGTCCAACTGGCCACCGAGACCGGCTTTTCTCGGATCCCCGTCTACGAAGATGACATTGACAGCATTGTGGGGATCCTTCATGTGAAGGATCTGCTGCCCCTGGTGGCGGCGGACAACACCACCACCCTCAAGATCAAGGATTATGTGCGGCCGGTCCTCTTTGTGCCCGAGTCCAACTCCTGCACCGATTTGCTGCGTGCCTTCCGGGAAAAGAAGGTCCAGATGGCGGTGGTCGTGGATGAATATGGCGGCACCGCCGGGGTCGTAACCATGGAGGACCTGCTGGAAGCCATTGTGGGCAACATCCAGGATGAGTATGACAACGAGGAAGAGGAGTACTATCGTCTGCCTGACGGCAGCTATCGAATTGACGGAACCCTCTCCCTGGAGGAGACCGAGAAGCTGCTGAAGTTAAACATTCCGGATGACGAGGATTACGACACGTTGGGAGGTCTCTTGACCGATCGGCTGGGCCGAATTCCCCAGGAGGGGGAATATCCTCAGGTAAAGATCGGCCGGGTTCTCTTTACGGTGGAAGGGGTGGAGGAGCGCCGCATCTCCAAGGTGCTGGCACAGATTCTTCCCCAGCCGGAAAATCTCCCGGCGCAATGATGGAAAGGCGGTGTCCCACTTGGTTTCGGTGCTCCAGATTTTGGTGCGGCTTTCCTTTTGGGTCACCGCTCTTTGCATGACCTGGCTGGCCGGTTCATGGATTGCGCATCGGCTGCGGCCGATGGCTCTTCGGGTCCGGTTTCGGGATTTTGTTCATCTGGGACGCCTGCGGGTTGCATTGACCATTGCCGCTGCTTCCCTGCTGCTGTGGGCGGGTTACTTTTGGCCTGGAGAGGGCATTCCTGCCGGTTCCCAGCTGGAAGAGGTCACCGTGGAGGTATCCACCGGGGGATGGGACCTGTATGCCCAGGTAAACGGTGTAACGGCCCAAAGTCCCCTTACCGTTTTGTTGACCCAGGAGGAGACGGACCGTCTGGAGGAAATCCTTCGTTCCCACCGGCGAAGCCGCAGCCTGTATGGTCGGCGGCGGTACGAGCTGGGGGCTGTCACCATTCGGGGAACCCTGGTGGAAGGGGATGAACGAGTCCCGTTTCTGCTGGTAAGCACCGAGGATCAAGCATATTGGTCCCGCGGTGAGGAAGGGTTCCAATACAACCTGCTGGGCCGTGGCCGGCTGGCCAATGAGCTGGTGAACTTTTCCAACAACCTGGACGAAAAAGCCAAGTCTTGACGATTCCAATTGCTGCGCGGTGCAAGCTGGTTGCGCCGCGCAGTTTGCGGTTTTCCTGTGGTGTGAAGTTCTCTTTACTGGAAAACCGATAAAAAAACAGCAGGCCCTGCAAGAAAACGGTCTGCCGGCGACACTTATTGATTGAACCGCTGAAAAGGTGGTGGCTCGTTGAAGGTCAACATTGAGGATGTGATCCAGGCCCGGGCAGGAAACCGGGAGAGCTTTGAGCTGGTGTACACAGCAGTGGCACCGGACTTGTATAAAGTCGCCCTTTATACATTGGGCAACAGCCACGATGCCGAGGATGTTGTGAGCGAGACCTTTCTGGAGGCGTACAAAGGAATCCGGAACCTGCGGGATGAAAACAGCTTTCGCCCGTGGATCATGAAGATCCTTTCGGTACGGTGCAAACGAAAGATCTCCGACTACATAAAGGGAAAAGGGCAACTGGATATCGACGAGCTGCTGGACCTGTCTACCGGTTCCGATGGACAGACCGAACGCACCGAGGTGTTGACCGCCATGGAAAAGTTGACGCCGGAAGAGCGGACCATTGTGGTGTTGTCGGTGCTGCAGGGCTATACCATACGAGAGATTGCCCAGATTCTCTCCTGCCCCCAGGGGACGGTCAGCTCCAAGCTCCACCGAACACTGAAAAAACTGCGGACAATGTTGTCTTAATCTTTTTGAGAAAGGAGGGAAGCGCCCATGATCGAACGGTTCCGTTGGAACGACCATCCGTTGCCGGCAGAGGACATTGCCCGCCGGCTGCGGCAGGTGGATGACCACATCCTTCTGCCGGAGAGTCTAAAGGCAGAAAATCTCCGCTATCTGTTGGACCAGGTTGATCGTCAGTCGGTCGGTCAGCCCAGCCAAGAAGGGGCGAAGGTGCTGCGTCCGTCCTTTGCTCATTGGAAGCAGTGGTCCGCGGCTGCAGCGGTTGTAGTGGTTGTCGCCGCTGCCTATCTGGGAAGCGGAGGAATGCAGAATTCCTCTCTGATTGCACCCAAGGAAGCAGCCGATTCCGCCCTCTCGGTGGCCGGTTTCTCCCAGGAGGAAGCAGCGGCGGCGGAGGACGGCCTTTCTCCCTCCGTTTATGCCACGGCAGGCGGAGACGGGGGCACTTCCCAACAGTATGACACCAGTTTCCAGGCATTGGCCGATGCAGTAGCGGATCAGGCCACCCAGGCGCAGGAGGAAAGTCTTCAGTCGGCGGTAGGGACCCAGACGACGATTGCTCCCCGGTCGGCTTCGTCTTCTCGCTCTCAAGGGGGAGAAGGGGATCTGGTGCAGGTGGAGGATGGGCTGATTGCCTACTACCAGCCGGCCAATTATCAGCGGGAAGAGAACACCATTTATCTAGTCGATAGTGCTACGCTGGACCCGATATCCACCATCCAGTTGGAAAGCAACAACGGTGTAGAGCTGTATTTGACCGGGGATTACCTCGCAGTGGTGATCCAGGAGGCCCAGCCGGCGGAGACGATTCTCTACGATGAGGTTGCCTATACTCCTTTGGCGCAATTGGATGCCGGTTCTCTGGGAGGCGATCGTCCTGCCAGCTTTTCCAACCAGGGAGCTACCACCCTGGTGACCTACAGCCTGGCCGATCGGGAAAAGCCGCAGGAAGTGAGCCGCATTACCCAGGACGGCAGCTATTTTGCATCCCACCTGGAAGGGGAGACCCTGTATCTGGTGACCAGTAAGCGTGCGTATACCACATCCTTGGAAGAGGATACCCCTGTGTGCAATGCTGTACCTATTGTTCGGGACGCCCAGGGGCGCACGATTCCCGTCGGCCCCCAGGATATTTCTCTCGCTTCCTGGTCGGGAGGGGAATATTATACGGTGATTTCGGCTGTGGAGCTGGAGGACGGCAGCCGTGACACCCAGGCGGTATTGGGCAGCGCCCAGTATCTGTATGGAGACGGAAATAGCGTTTATCTGTTCTGCGACAGTTCCTCCGACGACACCTCCCAAGCGGGAGTGGTTAAGTTTTCTTATGAGGATGGGCAGTTGTATCTGGAGGAAGAAGGGGAGCTGCCTGTCTCTGCACAGCAAATTGCAGCGGTGGCCCAGCAAGGGGAGTATCTGCTGGTGGCAGCCAATTTCACCGATTATCGGACCGGTGCCACCACCGGGGTTTTCCTCTCCCTGGATCGGGAGCTGAACCAGGCCGGTCGGCTGGAAACGCCTCAGCGGGTCACTATCCAGGCGGCGGTCCTGCAAGGGGCGGAAGGGACGGCGGTTCTTTCCGACGCAACCCTCCTGCAGGTGGACTGTACCGATCCTTCTTCCCTTGTGGAAAGGTCGACGGTTTCCCTCTCCAGCAGTCCGCAGGTACTGGTTTCGTTCGGTGAAAACCGGTTGCTTGCCCTTGGACGGAATCTGGAAAACGATGAGGAAGCCGGCCTTCGGCTCACTCTTCTTGACGGGGACTCCGGCCGGGAATTGGCTGTTTGTACGTTGCCGGGCAATGCTTCTACCACCGGTGCGATGGAGGATCCTGCCCTGCTGCTGGTCCTGCCGGAAGAAGGGCTGGCGGCGATGCCGCTCATCATCAAGGAACGCACCGGCTCCAGCGACCCGAAGCTCCTTTCATGGGGGTATGGGGTTTTCACGGTACAGGATGAGTCCATTTCCCTCAGGGGAACGGTTGCCCACGGGGAAACGCTGGACGAGGAGGAGATTCTCAACCAGTTCCTGAGCGTTGAACGAGGAGCGGTCGACGGAAAGCGGCTTTATACCTTCTCCGGGTCCAAGATCCTTTCCAGTGACTTGGATACGCTGGAGAAACAAGAGGAAATGGCACTATTTTAAATTGGGGGGAGGGGGACTCTTACGAGCCCGACCGCTCCGTCAAAGGGACCTGGGGAAATCCGGAGACGGCTTTTTCCAGGTCCGCGAATTTTCCACCGCCGGTTTTCTCGGCTGGTATCAAGATCCTCGCATGAGGAAAGGAGGTTTTACCCGATGAGACAGCTTGTAGTGGCAGCGTTGGCTTTGGTCTGTGCAGCGGTGTTGTTGGCCCTTAGTGTTTTACTTCCCTGGGACAAGCCGGCAGCGCTGGCGGAAGAGGAGAGCAGCAGCCAGGTTCAGACCAGTGAACCCTCTCCGATCCAAGAGACGGAGGACGATAAGGGCGTCCGCCTTCTTCAGGAGTGGCAGAGCTGGGAAGAGCTTGCCCAAGAAGAGGCGGGAACTACCTGGTGCGGGGATGGGCGAGTTGTAAACCTCGGCGGCGTTGGCACTTTTGTAGATCAGTACCGCAAAGGGGAAGAAGGCAGCTGCCTCGTCCTTGTGGTGGAGGAAGAAATCCCTACTTCTTACCAGATTAGCTGGCGAAAAGGGGAAGCCATTCGAGCGGTTACCCACACCCTCACTCTGGGAGGGGGGGTACAAAAGGAGATCCTGACCTTTGAAGGAATATTTGAGCGGGCATCGGCTTACCTCTTTCAGGGATATGGCGGTTCGCTGGTGATTGCCAAACAGTCGGCGCCCCAATGGGAGCTGGATGAAACCTTTGCCGGCGAGGAGCCGTTGTCGGCCGATGGCTTGACGGTGGAAGAGGCACTGGAGCAGGCTCTTCAGGTGGATGGGTACTTGGAAGCCTACTTGGAGGACTGCTGGATGAACGGTCGAGAAGACGCCTTCGATCCCAGGGGGACGGCGATTCCTCCCTCCATTTTGTACAAAGAGGTGGAACCTAGCCGGCGGGAGGGCCAGGTCACTGGCGCTGCACGGATCAACGGTCAGCATTACTATCAGGTTACTCTGGAAGAAACTGCCCTGCGGCCGCAGACTGTTTACTTTGTGCAGGAAGCGGATGGGGGAACGGTGTATCGCCTTACCGATGACGGCTGGCTGACGATGGTTTGGGATGTGAAACAGGAATACTATACATGGTGATCGTTCCCTTTGGCCGATCAAGAGCGGAGGCAGGATTTGCCTCCGTTTTTTATGCCGGAAAGCGGGAATAAACCACTACTAATTTCAAATTATATAGCGGAAATCGCTACTTGCCAATGAGATAGTAGCGATTTTATTATATTTTCCCCCATAAAAGTTTTATTTTCATATACTTAAGGAAAAGGGTAGGGGGTGTTGTCTCATGATGGGAGAACGGTTGTGTGAACTGCGCAAGGATGCCGGAATGACCCAGGCAGAGCTGGGAGAGTTGCTGTCTTTAAGCAAGTTCTCCATCTCCTCCTATGAGACGGGAAAAACAACCCCGGACGACGCCACCAAAGTTCGTCTAGCTCAGATTTTTAATGTCTCTCTGGACTACCTCCTGGGGCTGATCGATGAGCCTGCTCCCTTGCGCAGAGGCGAGGAAGTCCTGGTACTTCCGCCAGCCCTTCCCAAAGAAGCCAGGGAAAGCATTCGCAAATATATTGATTTTATGAAAACGACGTATGGTGTAGACTAAATGAAAATCCCCCGCAAAATGCCCGGCACCTTGGAGCTGGGTATTTTGTGGGGGATGGTTTTGCGTGGAGGAGAATCCATAAGGACTGTCCCGATGGCAAACGGCAGAGGAAGGAACAAGCGGTGAAGCAAATGAATTTGGTTTGTAAAATAATATTACTTTTAATATTAAACTTAAAATTGTATTTGCAAAGTGATATAATGATAAAAACAATTGTGGAACGGGAGGGATATTTATATGTCAGAACACGGGAATGCGCCTTATTTTGATAAGCTGCTGAGGAGCAGCAAGGCCAACAAAAAACAGGTTGCGGTGTACCTAGATGATGCTACGGTGGAACGGCTCGATATGGTTGCAAAGCTGTTTTCCTCTCTCAGCGATTCCAAAAGCTTTTCCAGAAATAGTTTGATTGAAATGGCGGCAGAAAAATTTTTGGATGAGGCCGAGGGCTATCTTCGGGAAGAATTGGGCGTCGATGTTGCTGCTCTCATCGAGGAAGAAAAAGCAAATCGATTTGACACCGTGATTCTTTCGTCCAATGGGAGAGGGTTTGAAGAGACCTTTTTGGGAGAAAAAGAGCAGCCGTGTTGGTATCCTTGCAGAATCAGCGAGGCTAGGGAGGGCAGCTTGAAGTATATTTCTGTTTATCGCGGGCAGCCAATTTCAGCGATTACCCATTATGCCAAGATCAAAGGGTTTCGATATGATCCGGATCGAAAATGCAAGGTTTGCTATTTTGATGGCGATCCCATTGAGCTGCCGAACAAGATTGTCCTGGGAAATAAGGATGCCTGTTATTTTATTGGAGCCAAATACACGTCATTGGAAAGCCTGTTGAATTCGACAACGGCGGACGAGCTGGTCTTCGGATAACGTTGTTCCCGCCCCTCAAAACCCGAGCAGAACCATCCTCAGATGGTTCTGCTCGGGTTTTGGTTGTCTTGCCATAATCTCCTTATCGAGCTTTCTGGATTGAAGACGAACTTGGACAATGGGACGGCGGGTACACGGCAATTCAAGGGTGTCTTGAAGAAGGGGGGGACTCCTGCACAAATAGAGCGACCGAAAGAGGGATATTTTTTATTGGGGCAAGAACAGCAGACACAAAGGAAAATTGTTTTTTCAAAAAGGACTGGACAAATGCCTCCCGATCCGGTATACTATAGTCGAAGACACCCATACCCCGTAGGGGTATATAGATCCTCATAAGGAGGTTATCAGGATGCAAGAGAAATATAACGTGACAGGCATGACCTGTGCCGCCTGCTCGGCGAGGGTAGAAAAGAGCGTTTCCTCCCTGTCCGGTGTCCGGCAGTGCACCGTCAACCTGCTGAAGAACAGCATGACGGTGGACTACGACAGCGACGTCCTCACCGCTGGGCAGATTGTGGAGGCGGTGGAGCATGCCGGGTATGGCGCCTCGCTCCAGCAAGCTAAGGGGAAGGGAACGGCTGCTCCCACGGCCTCCCCGGTGGAGGATGCCAAGAAGGAATATGAGACGATGCGGCGCCGGGTAATCTGGTCCTTCGTCTTTACCGTTCCGCTTTTCTATATTTCGATGGGTCATATGATGGGCTGGCCCCTGCCTGGGATCTTCCTGGGTGTGGAAAATTCCATGATCTATGCTCTTACCCTCTTTTTGTTGGCCCTTCCGGTGGCGATCATCAACGATAAATACTTCCGCCAGGGGTTCAAAACGCTGGCCCACCGCTCCCCCAACATGGATTCTCTCATCGCCCTGGGATCGGGGGCATCCCTGCTGTATGGGGTGTACGCCCTGTACAAGATCGCCTACGGTCTGGGCCACGGGGACCTGGCCATGGTGCAGCAGTTTACCCATGACCTGTACTTTGAAGGGGCGGGCACCATCCTGACCTTGATTACCCTGGGGAAATTTTTTGAAGCACGGGCAAAGGGAAAGACCTCCGACGCCATCAACAAGCTTCTGAATCTGGCCCCCAAAACGGCCACCGTCCTGCGTGAGGACGGCGAAGCGGTGGTCCCGGTGGAAGAGGTGGAACAGGGGGACGTGCTGATCGTCAAAGCCGGCGAGTCGGTGCCGGTAGACGGGGTGCTGCTGGAAGGGCACGCCTCCATTGACGAATCGGCCATCACCGGCGAGAGCATCCCGGTGGATAAGCAGGCGGGGGACAAGGTAATCGGCGCCACCATCAACCAGAGCGGCTACTTCAAGATGCGGGCCGACAAGGTGGGGGACGAGACAGCCCTGGCCCAGATCATCCGCCTGGTGGACGAAGCCACCAGCTCCAAGGCGCCCATTGCCAAGCTGGCCGACCGGGTGGCAGGGGTGTTTGTACCGGTGGTGATTGCCATTGCCCTGGTGTCTATGGTGGCGTGGCTGATCGCCGGAGCCACCTTCGAATTTGCGCTGACCATCGCGGTATCGGTGCTGGTGGTCTCCTGCCCCTGCGCCCTGGGGCTGGCGACCCCCACTGCCATCATGGTGGGCACCGGCCGGGGCGCCAGCAACGGGATTCTGATCAAGTCCGCCGAGGCGCTGGAAACCGCCCACAGCGTGAAGGTGGTGGTGCTGGATAAGACCGGCACCATCACCCAGGGAAAACCGGTGGTGACCGATCTGGTGTCCCGGGAGACAGAGGAACCCCGACGGCTGCTGCAAACAGCCGGGTCCCTGGAGAAGCTGTCGGAGCATCCGCTGGCCAAGGCGATCGTGGCCGAGGCCCAGCGGCAGCAGGTGTCCTTCCTGCCGGTGGAGCAGTTTGAACAGATCCCCGGCCAGGGCATCAAGGGCGTTGTGAACGGACGGGAATGCCTGGCCGGCAACCAGAAGATAATGAATGCCTTTGGCATTCACGACGCCGCCCTGGAGGAGATGCAGGACCGGATGGCCGGCGACGGCAAGACTCCCCTTTTCTTTGCCGAGGAGGGAAAGCTGCTGGGGATGATTGCCGTGGCCGACGTGGTGAAGCCCACCAGCAAGGCGGCGATTCAGGAGCTTCAGTCGATGGGCATTGAAGTGGTCATGCTCACCGGCGACCACCGGAAGACGGCCGAGGCCATCCGCCGCCAGGTGGGGGTGGACCGGGTCGTGGCCGAGGTTCTGCCCCAGGACAAGGAGCGGGAGATCCGCAAGCTGCAGGAAAACGGCCGGAAGGTGGCCATGGTGGGCGACGGGATCAACGATGCCCCCGCCCTGGCCCGGGCGGATGTGGGGATTGCCATCGGCGCCGGAACCGACGTTGCCATGGAGTCCGCCGATATTGTGCTCATGAAGAACGACCTTCTGGATGTGGCGGGGGCCATCGAGCTGAGCAAGGCCACCATCCGCAATATCAAGGAGAACCTGTTCTGGGCATTTTTCTACAACGTCATCGGCATTCCCATTGCGGCGGGCTGCTGGTACACCGCCTTCGGCCTCAAGATGAACCCCATGGTGGCAGCCCTGGCCATGAGCTTCAGCTCGGTTTTTGTGGTGTCCAACGCGCTGCGCCTGCGGTTCTTCAAGCCCAAACACGGGACAGCGGTTTCCGGCGGGGAGGTTGCCCCGGCTGTGGAGCCTGTCTATACTACGGTGGCTGCGGCAGCCGCTCCCCAGGAAATCCCCGGGGAGGCGGCCGTCCAGTCCCAAGAAACAACCAATCAAACCAATGGAGGGAATCGTATGAAAAAGGAACTGATGGTAGAAGGCATGATGTGCCCCAACTGTGTGAAGCATGTGACCCACGCCCTGGAGGGGGTCCCCGGCGCCAGCCAGGTGCAGGTGAGCCTGGACGAGAAGAAGGCCACGGTGGCGGTCGCCCCCTCGGTGACTGACGAAGCCCTGAAGGCGGCGGTGGAAGAGGCCGGCTATCAGGTGACGGAGATCAAGACCTATGAAGGCTGACCGCGAGCGGATTACCCGCTCCATCAAGATTGCCCGGGGACAGCTGGACGGCATCCTGCGGATGATTGAGGAAGATCGTTACTGCGTGGACATCTCCAACCAGCTGATGGCCACTCAGGCCCTCCTTAAGCGGGTGAACAAGGAGATCCTCCAGGCCCACATCCGGGGGTGCGTCCGGGAGGGGCTTCATACCGACGAACCCAATCCCAAACTGGAGGAAGCCCTGCAGCTGCTGGAGAAGCTGATTCCATAAACGAGGCCCTGCAAGGGGGCGGCCGAGCTTTGACGGCCGCCCCCTTCTCGTTGAGACAAGGATTCTTTGGGTCCTCTTGGGCCATACTAAGAGAAGAGTGAGTAAGAAAAGGGAGGCGAGAGGATGGAGCGTTCCTGCGGGCGGCGGATGGTGGGGTTGTTCTGCTGCCTGATCGGGGCGCTGGCCTTTTTGATGGTCCGGGTCTGGGAGCTGGGCCAGGGGGAGGTACTGGCTCAGGCGGCGGAGCAGCAGAGCAGCTACCGGCTGGAGGTGGCCCGGACCCGCGGCCGGATCTATGACCGGGAGCTGGAACCTCTTACCGGGGGCAAGGTCGCCTATCTGGCAGCGGTGGCGCCCTCTCCCCAGGGGCTGGAGGCCCTCACTCCGCTGGTGGAACCGGAGCAGCGGGAGGAACTGGCCCGGCGGATGGAGGAGAGAAAGCCCTTCCTCATCCCGGTCACCTCCTATGCCCAGGGATTGCCCGGCATCGAGATTTTTCCCTTGGAGGAGCGGTATGCCCAGGGGCTGGCCCCCCATCTGCTGGGATATGTGAGCGGGGACGGAATCGGCCAGAGCGGCATCGAGGCCGCCTATCAGGAGGAGCTGGACGCCTTTGGCGGGTCCCTGTGGGTCCGCTTTCAGATCGATGCCCTGGGGCGGGTGCTGGGTGGCAGCCAGGGGGAAAGTCCGGCGGAAAAGGCCCTGCCCACCGGAGGGGTGGTGCTCACCCTGGATCGATCCCTCCAACAGGCGGCCCAGCAGGCGATGGAGGATCATGGGGTAGAGGCGGGTACCTGTGTGGTAATGGATGTGGAGACAGGAGGGATTCTTGCGGCGGTCAGCTGTCCCTCCTTTGACCAGGACAATGTGGCGGCCAGTCTGGAAGAAGAGGATGCACCCCTGCTCAACCGGATTCTCCAGCCCTACAGCGTGGGGTCCAGCTTCAAGCTGGCGGTGACTGCTGCCGCCCTGGAGGAAGGAATCTCTCCCCTGCAGCGATACCAGTGCCTGGGCGGGGTGGAGGTGGACGGGCAGGTCTTCCACTGCCACAATCTGGCGGGGCATGGGGAGATTTCCCTGGAAGAAGCGATCCAGAAATCCTGCAACGCCTATTTTGTGCAGCTGGCCCAGCAGGTGGGGGGAGAACCCATCCGCCGGATGGCGGCCGCACTGGGGTTTGGCAGTCCCTGCAGCCTGGCAGAGGGCATCCAGGGGGCCAGCGGAACCCTTCCTGCCCAGGAAGAACTGGTGAGCGGGGAGCTGGCCAATTTCTCCTTCGGGCAGGGGAAGCTGACCGCGACGCCCCTGCAGATCACCGCCATGACGGCTGCCATTGCCAACGGAGGGCGGCAGGTCGTTCCCTGCCTGGTGATGGGGATGAGCGAGGACGGCGAGACCCTCTCCTGGGAGGCCCCCGACTATGCCAGCCAGCAGGTGATGTCCCAACGGACGGCCAGGATCCTGCAGGCGCTGATGATCTCGGTGGTGGAGGAGGGAAGCGGCACGACGGCCAAACCCGACCAGGGGGGCGCCGGGGGCAAAACCGCCTCTGCACAGACCGGGCGGATGGACCCGGCCACGGGGGAAGAGATTGTCCACGCGTGGTTTACCGGTTTTTATCCGGCGGATGATCCCCGCTACGCCATCACGGTGCTGGTGGAGGGGGGAGAATCGGGGACCGACCGGGCGGCGCCGGTCTTTCAGCGGATCGCCAACGCTATCTCGCAGGAGAATTGACAAGAAACCGGGTCATTTGCTATACTCAGATAAGAGTTTTCCAAAGCAGATAGGGGAGGGGGCCCTGGCGGTTCCTCCTCCTTTTCTTGCGGATGACGGAAGAACGGCTGGTACGGCCAAGTGACGCAGCAGAAGGAGACCTGCCTATGAAGGGACATCTCAACCGGTGGATGGCGGCTGTCGGCCTGTTTTTGGGAATCGTGGCCGTCGCTCTTCGCCTGTGGGTTCAGAATGCCGGCCCCCACCAGGTGGAGGAATGGTATGTGGGGGGCCTGTATCAGGCGGTGGCGCCGGTGGGGCTGCGGCTCAACAGCCTCCTGCCCTTTTCCATTACCGAGGTGCTGCTGGCCATGGTGTTGGTGTGCCTGCCGGCTCTACTGGTCTGGTGGATCCGCCGGCTGATCCGGCGGCCCCGGGAGCGGGCCGCTTTTCTGCGCCGTACGGGGAGCGTGCTGCTGCTGGCCGCCGGAACCGCCGGCTTTCTCTTCATGGGGACCGGCGGCGGCTGTTACTACCGCCTGTCTTTTGCCCAGATCAGCGGCCTGCCGGTGCAGGACAGCTCGGTGGGGGAGTTGGCGGGGCTCTGTGTCCAGCTGGCCCAGCGCACCAACCAGGTGGCAGGCCTGGTGGAGCGGGACGAGGAGACGGGGGAGATGGTCTCGGCCCGTTCCTTCGCCCAATGGACCCAGGAGGCCCAGGAAACCTACCGCCAGCTGGAGAATCTGTATAGCGGAGTGCTGGCCAACGGATCCCTGGCGCGGCCCAAGCAGGTCTTCTTTGACCAGGCCATGTCCTATTCCCGGATCACCGGTATCTATTTTTTCGCCACCTTTGAACCCAACATCAATACCGACACCCCGCACTATTCCATTCCTTATACCATCTGCCACGAGATGGCCCACGCCTGCGGCTTCATGCGGGAGGACGAGGCCAATTACATCGCGTATCTGGTGTCCAGCCAGTCGGACGATCCGGAGTTCCAGTACAGCGGTCTGTCTGCCGCCTTGTCCAACAGTTTGAACGCGTTGGCATCCGCAGGGGACGCGGAGCTGTATGCCGCCGTCTGCCAGCTGGTGGACGACCGGATCTGGGCCGATTATCAGGCCAACAACGCCTACTGGGATCAATACGAAACCCAGTATGGGGAGTTTGCGGAGGCGGTGAACGACACCTATCTGAAAGCCAATGACCAGACCGACGGAGTCAGAAGCTACGGGCGGATGGTGGATCTGCTGCTGGCCGAGTACCGGGCCGGCGGCGGCAGACCAGTGCAGCTGGTGGAAGCGTCTTCGCAGCCGGCCGTCGAAGGATAGGAACTGGCCAAAGCATGCACAAGAAAGGGGAAGACCATGAACAAGCAAGTAAGCTGCCAGACGGAAACGGCGCCGTCGGCTTTTTTGGAGTGTGAACGGCGGCGGGTGTTTCTGCTGATGATGTTTGTGGGCGGCTATTTTGGCGCCTTTACCTATTCCATCCGGGGCGGTGTTTTCTGCAACGCCCAAACGGGAAATTTTGTCCTCCTGGCCATGGCCTTGGGGGACGGGGAGTGGCGGCACGCCCTGTATTATCTCGTTCCCATCACCGCCTATTGTTTGGGGGCTGTTGTATCCGAGATTCTTCCCACCCCCCTCAAGCGGGTCCATCTCGTTCGTTGGGACACGCTGCTGGTATTGGTGGAGATGGGAGCGGTTGTTTTCCTGGGCTTCTTGCCGGAGAGCGCTCCCGTCCAGATCACCCAAATCCTGGTGAATTTTATCTGTTCCATGCAGTATAACACCTTCCGCCAAGCGGAGGGTATCCCCATGGCAACGACCTTCTGCACCAATCATATCCGCCAGGTGGGGGTGTCGCTGTCCAAGTCGCTGTCCTGCCCCCGGCAGGAACGGGCGAGCCACCTGCAGCGGCTGGGCCGTCATGGGGGAATGTTGGCAGTTTTTGTGGCAGGCGGGATTGTTTCCACCTTCCTTTGCCGCCGCCTGCTGGGGAGGGCCATCTGGCTCTCGCTGATTCCCTTGGGCATTGTCCTGGCCGACCTCCTCTATGCGGACCTGGTAAAAGAACGGGGATGTTTGGAGCAAACGCCCCGCGGCCATTGATCCACCGGAGAAGATGGAAGAATCCGGTCCACCCCTTGACGGTGGGCCGGATTTTATAGTATAATATATCCGTTGCCCATGTGGATGATCGTTGATCAAGACGCTAGTGTAGCACAGTCGGTAGTGCAGCTGATTCGTAATCAGCAGGTCGCGTGTTCGAGTCACGTCACTAGCTCCAAACCACCCTGTAAGCAGGCGTTTACGGGGTGGTTTTTTGTATGGTTTCGAGGATCGGACCCACACCCTGACCCACAAGCGGAAATAACCTGAAACGATTAGAAATCCCCAGAGACCAATCTCCGGGGATTTCTTTCTGCTTTCTTCCTACATCACCTGTTCCATAAAGTTCCCCATCTTCTCCGCTGCCTGGTCCTGCATCTGTCGGGTAGCGTGGGTGTAGGTGCGCAGGGTAAAGCCGGCGTCGTAATGGCCGAGCATACTGGATACCGTCTTCACATCTACGCCGTTTTGCAGAGCGATGGTCGCAAAGGTGTGGCGAAGGTCGTGAAAGCGGATATGCTCCAGCCCCGTGTCCTTCAAGATCTCCTCATGGAGTTTGGCGATGGAATCTGGGTGGTACATCTCTCCTGTTTTGGGTGAGGGAAACATCCAAGGGTTATCCGGGTGCTTTTCATGCTCATGCCGGAGCAATTCTACCGCTGACTCTGGAATCGAAATCTTCCGCAGCGAGTTTTCCGTCTTTGGACGGCTGATCTCCACATTCCGGTGTCTGTCCCCTACCGCCTGTTTGCTCACTGAGATGATGCACCTTTTTTCGTCCAGATCAGACCAGAGCAGGGCTGTTAGTTCTCCCTTGCGTAGACCGGTCACCAGTTCCAGATAGAACATGGGCAGGACACCTCTTTTGTCTGCCGCCTCCAGGTAAGCCTTCATATCCTCTGGATGGAGGATTTTCATCTCCTGTTTCTGAATCTTTGGAATGATGCAGTCCTCGGTGGGGTTGCGCAGAATCAGTCGTTCTTTCACTGCCCGGTCTAAGGCGTTATGAAGCATCATGTGGATGCCTCGGACAGTGCTGTTACTCAGCCCTGGATGCTTACTTTTCTGGGATTTTCGCAATCGTCCGTTCTCCTGGAGGTCCTTGTACATCTTCTGGATCTCCCGGCTGGTGAGCTTGTTCAGTTTGATATCACCGATTCGCGGGATCACATGCTTTTCGATCCCCAGACGATAGCTGTCCGCTGTGGTGGGGCGGATGTTGGGCTTGGCATAGAGTTCATACCACAGCCTTAACCATTCGGCTACCGTGTATTCATCCGAACGGATGAGATTGATCTCTTTGCTTTCTTCAATCGCTCGAGAAAGTTTTTCCTTTACCTCGGTCTGCGTCTTGCCGAGTACATTTTTGATGATACGCTTTCCGGTTTCCGGGTGATATCCGGCGGTGTACCGGCCTTCCCAGCGGCCATCTTTCCGCTTGCGGATGTTGCCTTCACCGTTGGCACGTTTCTTTGCCATACAATTTCCCCCTTTTCTTTGTTTTCAGCGAAGCAGATTTTGTGCCTCCGTCAGCACACACCATACCAGCAACCGACGGGGATATCCATCCCAAAGCCGTAGAGTTATCAGAAAGTTATCATTTGGTGAGCAAAAACGGAAATAGAAATTGTCTGCTCGTTGAAAATGCCGCAGATCCCCAAGGTGACCCCCGCAGGTAGACCCAGAAAAGCCAGCAACGATGCGGGTTGCATGTTTACGCGACCACCTTTGACAGCCAAACGGGGATCAACCGACCACCTGTGATCCCCGAAGTGGAAATCCCGCAAACCCGCTTCCCGCCCCGCATTGCGGGACGGTGTGGTCCGGCCAGAGGGGCGTTCCGACCCCCGGCCTTTATCCTGCTTCATTTTCGACCGACGCAAATTGGTTCAAATCATCTGGAAATCCCCGGCCTGCCAACGCCCGGCACAAACCGGCTAAAGGGCCGCCGCACCACTGAGAAGGGGTAGTTTCCAGCCTCGGGCATTACCGGCCACACAGGGCCGTATAAGCGGTCATGCGGGGCATCTGGGTTGACTTTGCAGCTGTTCCTCGTAGTGCTGCTCCATCGCCTCTGTGATAGGACGGATCGTGAAGAGCAGGTTGCCGTTTCGCCTGCGGCCATCTTTGCCAGTGATCGCAGTAGGTTCGGTTGTGATGAGGCCCTTCGCCTCCAGGCTGCGGATGTACTTTCGCACCGTGTTGACGCTCATTCCCGTCGCCCTCCCGATGGACCGGCAACTGGGCCAGCACTGGAAGGTTTCTCGGTTCTCGCAGAAAAGGAGATAGGCGTACACCGCGATCTCTCCTGCGTTTAGTCCCAGGACAAACACTTCATTTGGCAGCGGGAAATAGTTTTTGATGGGATCGCGCCCTGCGTGGCCGTAGAATCTCACGGGCATCCTCCTTCCTCTGTATTCCTCTCCACCCACTGGATAAGCTTTTCCGTTCACTGGTTTCGAAGGGCTGCAAAAAATACCCCCACTATTAAGCCGAGTCCAGGACGGGATTGTACTATAAAATCCAGATGAATTTATAAAAACTCAGAATGAATCTGGATTATTTTTACTATTTATTTAACATAATTTAGTTTGGAAAATTAAAAAATAGTCTCTGCCTCGACTGTATTGCGAGACAGAGACTAAAATTGTGTTTGAACGCTTTCATAGTCCAAACTTGTTTGATATACTAGGGAAAATCGTTATAGGAATATCTGCGCCAGATAAACAAGTGTTGGAATTGTTACCACTGACAACACTGTACTCAAGCAGACTGTGATCACACTAAACTCATAGTCGCAATCATACTGTTGAGCAAATACACAAATGTTTGCCCCTACCGGGGTAATTGCCGCCAGGTAGACAGCTAAAACCATCCCCACATCATCGCGAATGGGAAGCAGCCAGAACACCAGCAGAATCGCCGTTGGAATCGCCACCAAACGCATTAACACGCAGCTAACAGCCCTCCTGTCTAACATGCGTTTTGGGGTCAAATTTGCCAGATAGGTGCCCATTAGAATCATCGCTACCGGTGTATTCATATTGGCAATATAGCCTAGTGTATTGACCAAAATTTCCGGGATGGGAATCTGCAAAACAAAAAGTACTATCCCACATACTAAGGCAATCAATACAGGATTTTTTGCAATCGCCTTTCCGGAAATCGCCTCTTGGCGATCGGTCATGATGTAAACGCCATAGGTCCATTGGAACAGGTTCAGTAGAGCCACCGTTGACGCCACATAAAAAACACCTTCATCGCCGATCACCGCCTGGGCTAGAGGGATGCCAATAAAACCAGCATTGCAAAAGGCTGCCGAAAAATTTTCGATGCGCCGCTGCTTCCCATACAAAATATAGGAAAGTGCCATAGCCAGGAGAAACCCGATCAGTGCCAATAACGTAGACACACCTAATGCAGCTAGACGTTCTGGGGTATATTCAATTAGGTAGGATTTGAGGATTACACAAGGAATGATGACCCGTAATAAAAGATTGCCTAGATCTTTTGTCCCTTGGAGCGTTAAATAACTTTTACGCCGTAAGAAAATCCCCACCGTCACCAGCATAGCCATAACTGCAATCTGCTTGAGAAGAATGATAACTAGCCCCATAGGTCAGAATTGGCCCAGTGCCAATACAACTAGAGCCCAAATTTCCGTCCGGTCAAAGAGGGACTGCACGATCGCATATTCCCGCAAATTGTGGTTATGTTCCCCGGCTACGCCGCAGGAGCAGAGAACTGGTACCCCGGCACGCTGGATATTTCCCGCATCAGAGGCGCCGCCCAATTTGACCGAACCAAAAGCAGGGAACCCATTTTCCTCAGTCACCTGGTTGACAAACGACAATAGACGCTTTACATCCTCCGTCTCCTCATAAGGCGGAAAATTCGCCTCAATGATCTCGTATTTACTGGTGGTGCCGGGTACGTAAGTGGTTTCCATAATTTCAGTGACACATTTTTTCAGCCGTGCACCTTCAGCAGCTGTGGCGTAACGCACATCATAGAGAGCTTCGCAGAAGTCTGGTATACGGGCAACTATATCGCCGCCTTTTAAGATGCTTGTCGTCACCGTGCTACCGGCATTCAGATCAGTCAATGGAATCATGTGATAGGTCTTCATTACCGCCTCATGGACCGCATTCGCTCCCTTTGTAAAATCGTTTCCAGAATGGCCACCAACACCAGTTACCTTCAAGTTGACATTGTAGAGTGTTTTGCGCCCCACACACAAACGGTTCTCTGGGTTTCCTGTTTCCATATTGAAAGCGCACACAGCACCTTTGGCCTGTTGCCCCATATAATTAGCAAAGTCCGTACCTTCGTGGTCGCCTTCCTCATCGCCCGCAAAAATAATTTTGATCGGCCGCTCATTGAATCCCAGTTGATTGAGAGCTTTGGCCACATATAGGGCAATGACAATGCCGCCCTTCATATCCAGCACTCCCGGGCCGAAGGCCTTGCCATTCTCAATGCGGAAAAGGTCAGGCCCGCCAAAGCAACCTGTGGGGTGCACAGTGTCCATATGTCCGGAAAAAACCACAGGGGCATTGGGTCGATCTTTCCCAAGGATGCCCACCAGTACCCCCGCCCGGTTCACTGGAGAAGGCTCAATATGGCATTCAAATCCCTCTTGTTCAAAAGCAGCTTTTAGATACTCAGCTACCTTTTCTACATTTTCTTTCTCTTCAAAATAGCCCTCCAGATTCACCAAATCACGCCAAGTAGCAATCATCTCTTCCTTGTGCGCGTCTACATATGCATGGATTTGTTCCCGATATTCTTTCATTATAATACCTCCCATTCAATTTGATGGAGAACTGTGTGCGAGAATCATTCCCGCACACAATCATTCTCAAAATCCCATTCTTTTTTGTAAATTTTAGAAGAAAGCTTTGGGATAAAGATGGCAATCACCGCGATGATGGTCAAAACCATTGGATAGTAAGTAGTGGGGAACGAATCAAAGAAAGAGAAGTCATAACCAGCCTGATGAACCAAACCTTGCACCGTAAAGGTCATGCCGCTCCAAGGGCTCAGGGGGGAGAAAGCCGCTGCCACAACAGGAATCGTCACCGACACAAGGCGAGGATCAACCCGGAATTTCTTGCAGATCTCCGCTGCCAACGGACAGACAATCATAATCGTGATGGTATCATTAGCTACGCAGAGCATCACCAGCAGTGTCAATAACGCAATGCTCAGGTGACCACTTTTGCTGCTCTTAGCAATTGACCCCAGCTTGTCCACAATAAAGTTAATGCCGCCCTTCTTCTCTACCATCCAGGACAAGCCGCCGATCAGCATCACTAACAAGATGTTGTTGCCCATGCCGACGGCGCCATTGGCGATCTCCTGTGTTAGAGAGACAACGGTATAGTGACCGTAAGCAATACCGATAACCCCAGCGGCAAAAATGCCCGCCGTCAAGCAGATGATTACACTAGCACCTACCATAGCTAGTCCCAAGACGGCTACATATGGTAGAACTTTAATAATGTTGTAAGGGCCCACTGTGAAATTGGAGAGGCTGTCAGTTGTATTTGCCATGAACAACAATGCAGCGATAATTAGGGCCGGAATCATTATAATTACATTATATTTACTCTTGTCCTTGGTACTCACACCTAAACCAGTGGTGGAAGCAATCGTGCAATCGGAAATGGGCGAAAGCTGATTGCCAAACATGCCACCGCTAAGAACAGCGCCCATTGTCGCGCCTAGTGGGACACCAGAAGCCTCCACAATACCTAAGGCGATGGGAGTAATCATTGTAGCAGTACCCAGCGAGCTGCCACTGGCAAATGAGACCACACAGCCTACCAAAAAAACCCCCATGATAACATATTTCTGAGGTACAATCGACAAGCAAAGGTTAACTACCGAATCTACGCCGCCCATACCTTTGGCTACACTTGAAAATGCACCTGCCAAAGCAAAAATCAGCACCACCAAGGCGATGTTATTGCGGCTGATGCCGCCTAACAGCAGATTCAATTTTTCAGAAACTTTTCCACGATAGAACAGAAATGCCGCAATCAAAGCGATATAAACCGCTGCTAATGGGGCAAATTGGGAGAAAGGTTTCTCCACTCCTTGTAGACTCATAATAATTCCACTACCCAAGAAGACCACAATAAATAGCAAAAACGGTAATAAAGCTGCTCCACTGGATACTCTGCCGTTGAGCTGATTCGTTTTCATTGCTTATCCTCCTCGAAGTTTTATGCATCGGCCTCTCTGTTTTTTAGAGGGGCCGACCGACTTTTGTCTTTGTTCAGTTTTCTAGAGGAAAAGGGTTTCAACCTTTTTAGATCTTTGCCAATGCCTGATCCAGGTCCGCAATCAGGTCGTCCGCATCCTCAATGCCGATGGAGAGCCGCACCTGGCCATCGAAAATCTCCGAGGCATAGCGCTCCTCCGGGCTCATGTCGAAGTGGCTCATGGAGGGGGAGTGCTGGATCAGGGAGTCCACATTGCCCAGGCTGGTGGCCAGGCTAAAGACTTTGACATTGTTCATGACAATGCGCACAGCGTCCATGCCGCCCTTGATATCGGCGCTCATCATGCCGCCAAAACCGTTGTGCATCTGGCGCTTGGCAATCTCATGGGTGGGATGGCTCTCCAGTCCTGGATAGTACACCCGGTCGATCTTGGGATGTTTCTCCAGATAGCGGGCCACCTTCATGGCGTTTTCACAGTGGCGCTCCATCCGGACCCCCAGCGTCTTCATCCCCTGCATCAGCTGCCAGGCCGCAAACGGATCCAGCACCGCGCCGAAACACTGGAGATAGGGCATCCGGCAGCGGTCAATCCTCTCTTTGTCGCCGGCAATGACACCAGCGGTGACCGTCCCATGGCCGCAGAGGTACTTGGTGGCGCTGTGGACCACCAGGTCCGCGCCCAGATCCAGGGGATTCTGGAGATAGGGAGAGGCAAAGGTGGAGTCCACAACCATGGTGATGCCGGAATGCTTATGGACCACCTGGCTGATGGCAGCGATGTCGCTGATCTTCAAGGTGGGGTTGGCCGGGGTCTCCACATAGACCAGGGAGGTGTTGGGCTGAATGGCTTTCTCCACTTCCTCCGGCTTGGTGGTGTCCACTCGGGTATAGGTGATCCCCAAATTGGTGAGCACTTTGGTGAAGAGGGCGTAGGAACAGCCATAGATCACGTCGCCGAAGACCACATGGTCCCCAGCCTTCACGATACTCATCACCGCGGTGGAGATGGCCCCCAGCCCGCTGGCCAGGGAGATGGCCGCCTGGGCATGTTCCAGGTGGGCGATCTTCTTCTCTAGCTCATCGCAGTTGGGGTTGCCAAAGCGGGTGTAGACAAACCCCTCATCCACATGTTGATTCAGATAAACGGCGGTGTCAAAATCCTCCAGCACATAGGTGGAAGTCTGGTAGATGGGGCTCACATGGGCCATTGCCTGGGGTTTGTAGCTGCCCGTGAGGCGGGCATGCAGCTGCTCGGCGTGGAGCACATCGGTGTTGAATTTCACAGCAATACCTCCTAAATGTTTTTCTAAAATTAATAATTTTTAGAAAAAATATCTATATTTTTAACAAGGCTATGTTAACATACATCTAAATAGCGTTCAACGTTAGATCATAAGATTTTTTCCTTGATTTTTTCATACAAAATATAGTAATATTGAAATGAAAATACGTAATGTGGAGGGGATATAATGACTGATTCTAGTTACACTCTAGCTGATTTCTTAACAGATCAGATTGCTTCACAGATCTGTCTTCTTACCTCTCCTCTAAAGTTTTCCACAATTGAGATACTGTCTGTTTCTGTCCAAGAACCACCGGTTGAAAACTTTATCCAACCCCATGAGTTAGTCCTTTCCACTGCTGTCAATTGCCTCTACCAGGAAGATGCTTTTTTGAAGTTTATCCAGGAAGTTAAAAATTCCGGCGCGGCGGCATTGTTGTTAGCTTTCCAAGACCCCTCCTATGTGGTACCTGACAAAATACTGGATTTTGCTGCTGAAGTGGATCTGCCAATTTTCTCTATTGCATGGGACCAGCGTTTTTCCGAAATTCAAGAGAAAACAACGCGCCGCATTTCTGAAAAAAAGCTCGCTACTTATAAATCTTTGCAAACTGAGTTATTCAATGCTTTTTTTAATTCTATCCTTTTGGTGGATGCCATTCACTTAATTGACAGTGCATTTCAAACCCCTGTTGTAATTGAAGATGCTACAGGGCATGTGTTGGCTAATAGCCGTAAATCCCTTTCAGAACTAGAAATCGAAAAGTTAACCACCCTACCAATTCATTTAAACGACCTCTTGGTGGGCTATCTACGCTTAAAACTTCCGGAACAGAATATCCCTTCTTCGCTGGGACAAACAGCAGAAAACCTTATGGATCAATTTCTTTGCTTTCCTCTTTCTCTTTGGTTCAATCGTCAAAATATTGAAGATTTGGTGACAACACGGTTAAAAAATGATTTTGTTTGGGCACTCGCCACAAAAAATTACGATTCTTTTTCAGAAATCGTTCAGCAAGGGCGTCGTCTTCACTTCGATTTGACGAAGCCATATAGCTGCGCTGTCTTGCGGGCAATCCCTAGTGGCGAACAGAAAAATGAGGGGAAATATGCTACTTCTTCGGCTGTTACAGCTTCTAATATAGAATCTCTGTTGATTCATCTAACTCAGAAACAAAATCTGACTGCAATGATTTCCTCACATGGCTTAGATTTCATCCTTTTCCTTGAAAACTACAGTCTTAACCCCGAGGAGAATATCGATCACTTCATTACCACGGCTCAGAATCAGCTGGAAATATCTTTTCCACAATATACCTTCCGTTGGGGGATTAGTGAAATTTCCTCTGTAGAACCGGTAGATTTTAATACACTTTACTGTAATGCACATGCCGCACTGCAATACTGTCTTGCCTCTTCAAAACAAAAGTATCGTTTTACTTACCAGGATTCCCGCACGGCGCAGGTAATTTCCGCTCTTTCTAAAGACCAAAAAGTTTGTAAAATGGCGGAAGAAGTTCTGGCTCCCTTAAAGTCTAATAATATCGCTTCTGGGGTAGATTTTATTGGCACGCTGCTGGTCTATGTCAAATGCAAATATAATATCACTCAAACAGCCCAGGCACTTCATATCCATCGGCAATCCTTGCTATATCGATTAGAAAAAATAGAATCGCTAACAAAGATGTCCCTAAATAATGAACAGGATCGATTTCTCTTGGAGATTGCTGTGAGATTGTTATTTTTATATTAGAGATACCTTTATTTTCTTTTTTCCACGCCGCATATTATCTGGATTGACCCACACGCCGACCCACACGAGGAAAGAAACCTACGAAGGATATGGGGCAAAGAGGTTTAAACGAAGCTTGTTTCTGAGAGGAAAGGGCGCAAAACGGTTGGAAATGGCCGCTTTGCGCTTCTTGATACACTTCGTAATCAGCAGGTCGCGTGTTCGAGTCACGTCACTAGCTCCAGAAAATCCCCGTAAACGGCTTGTTTGCGGGGATTCTTTCTATCTCGATGTGGGTGCTGCCAGGCTCTGACTCACACCCTGACCCACAAGCGGAAATATCCCGAAACGATCAGAAATCCCCGGAGATTGGTCTCCGGGGATTTAGTTTGTGATTCTACGGCTGCTGACGATAAATGGTTACTTTCTTTCCCTGCT
Source organism: Candidatus Heteroruminococcus faecigallinarum (assembly GCA_904387055.1). GTDB lineage: Bacteria > Bacillota > Clostridia > Oscillospirales > Ruminococcaceae > Heteroruminococcus > Heteroruminococcus faecigallinarum. The sequence continues at coordinate 25,712 of CAJFKV010000030.1, forward strand.
TGCTGCACTCCTCAATGACAAATCGGGTGCCGTGGGACTGCCCGTCCCAGAAGGCGATTACCTCGTCCACATAGCGAATAATTTCCAGATTCCGCCGCAGCGGTGCGCTGCGTCCATACCGTGGATAGTCCGGCAGGAATTCGGTCAGCTTCAGCCCTGCCTGGCGCGCATACTCTCTGGCACAGGTGTCAATCCCCTTTGCCCCACCTGATACGATCTCAGTCACATCCTGGGGAAGATACTCTTCCAGGTTCTGAATGGTCAGGCTTCTTGACCCTATTACAGCAATTTTCATAGCTTCTCCTTGTTGTCCTATCAGTAGGACATAATTCCTTACTGCTTAGTATACACTAAAAATGTCCTAAATCAAGACATTCAGGTGTTTACTATGAAACGAATTATTGATACAGAGAATACCAACATCATCGGCC
>CAJFKV010000031.1 GCA_904387055.1 Candidatus Heteroruminococcus faecigallinarum
TGGAAACCATTCCCGACTGGGTGGACCGGGTGCAGCCGGAGGAGTTCATCCTCAACCAGATCGACAACAGCGGCCTGTATATCCACGGCATCTTCAACTTTTCCAACCGGGACAAGTACCAAACGTCCGAAGGACACGCCATCATCTACAACAACGGCCAGTGCTATCTGTTCACCGGCCTTACCAGCGTGGGCTCGGACGACAGCGCCATCGGCTTCATCATGGTGGATATGGTGACCAAGGAGGCCTACCGTTACCAGATTGCCGGCGCCACCGAGCGGGCCGCCCAGGACTCCGCCGAGGGCAAGGTCCAGAATTACGGTTACAAGGCCACCTTCCCCCTCATTATCAATCTGGACGGGCAGCCTACCTATTTCATGTCCTTAAAGGATACCGACGCCGGCCTCATCAAACAGTATGCCTTTGTATCGGTGGTCAACTACTCCATCGTGGGCACCGGGGAGACCATCTCCGCCGCCCTGGCCGATTATAACCAGGCGCTGCGGGACGGGGGCATCTCCTCCGATTTCTCTTCCCAGGAGACGGAGGAAACGATTACCGGGACGGTAAGCCGGATCGCGTCGGAATACAACGGCAGCGAGACCGTCTACAAGCTGCTGCTGGAAGGGGAGGACGGCATCTTCCTGGCTTCCGCTTCCCTCTCCCACGAGCTGGCCCTTACCCAGCCGGACGACCGGGTGACGCTCCAATGCTATAGAAGCGGCGACAATTCCAGCTATCGGGTTACCAGCTTCGACAACCTGTCTTTCTAGCGAGCACGGTTTCCCCATGAAAAGGGGCCCGGTGGAAATTCCACCGGGCCCCTTTTCATGGGATGATCCGTTTTTCTGCTCCGAGGGTTCTTTTTACAGCCCCACAGCGCGGCGGAGGGCCTCCGCCCGGTCGGTCTTCTCCCAGGCGACACCCAGGTCCTCCCGGCCCATGTGGCCGTAGGCGGCCAGCTGCCGGTAGATGGGCCTGCGGAGATCCAGGGCCTGGATGATGGCCGCGGGACGAAGGTCAAAGACCTGTTTCACCGCCTTCTCCAGCGCCTCGTCGCTCACCTTGCCGGTGCCGAAGGTGTTCACCATCACCGAAACGGGATGGGCCACGCCAATGGCATAGGCCAGCTGCAGCTCGCAGCGGGAAGCCAGCCCGGCCGCTACAATGTTCTTGGCCACCCAACGGGCAGCATAAGCGGCGGACCGATCCACCTTGGTGGGGTCCTTACCGGAGAAGGCCCCGCCCCCGTGGCGGCCCCAGCCTCCGTAGGTGTCCACAATGATCTTCCGGCCGGTGAGGCCGCTGTCCCCCTGGGGGCCGCCGATCACAAACCGCCCGGTGGGGTTGATAAAGATCTTGGTGTCCTTGTCCATCAGCGATGCCGGCACAACCGGCCGGATCACCTGCTCCACCAGGTCCTTGCGAATGGTGTCGATGGAGACGTCCTCCCCGTGCTGGGAGGAGATGACGATGGTGTCGATCCGCACCGGGCGGTCGTCCTCATATTCCACCGTTACCTGGGTCTTGCCGTCGGGGCGCAGATACGGGAGGGTTCCCTCCTTCCGCACCTGGGTCAGGCGCTTGGCCAGCTTGTGGGCGTAGGAGATGGGCATGGGCATCAGCTCGTCGGTCTCGTTGCAGGCGTAGCCGAACATCATCCCCTGGTCGCCGGCCCCGTTCTGGAGAGCCGCCTCCTGGTCGCCGCTCTTCCGCTCCAGGGAATTGTCCACCCCCAGGGCAATGTCCCCCGACTGCTCGTCGATGGAGGTCATAACGGCGCAGGTGTCGCTGTCAAAGCCATATTTGGCCCGGGTGTAGCCGATGTCCCGGATCACTTCCCGGGCCAGCTTGGGAATATCCACATAGCAGCTGGTGGAAATCTCCCCCATCACCATCACCAGGCCGGTGGTGACCGCCGTCTCGCAGGCCACCCGCCCCTGGGGGTCCTGGGCCAGGATGGCATCCAGGACCGCGTCGGAAATCTGGTCGCAGATTTTATCGGGATGGCCCTCGGTAACCGACTCGCTGGTAAACAAAAACTTGGACATAACATTCTCCTTCCCCTGCCTACAGGCAGTCACGCGCCCCCGCCCAAGGGGGCAAAGTGGATTTGTTCTGGGTCAAGGGAATCCTTCTTCCATACAGGGGATGAAAAAAGCCCGGCGCACAAGCCGGGCTTTTCTGTTCACACTCATCTGCCGGCAATGCCGCAGGATTTAACACCTTACACTTCCATGCAGGTTGTCGGGCTTCATAGGGCCTGTTCCCTCCACCACTCTTGATAAGAAGTATTCAATTGACCTAATTATTATAGCGGATCTTGTCGGCACTGTCAAGGGTAATCAGACCCATCCGCTCCACAAAGACCGAAACCCGCTTGTACACCAGGAAGGTGATCAGGCTGTTAACCCCTGCCTTCAGCAGATTGAAGGGGATGATCACCGGCACCAGCATCGCCTTTACCGCCTCGATGGGCTGGCCCATGAAGATGGGGGTAAAGACCAGATTCCAAAGAACCATCATCGCCGTGATGGAGAGGGTACCCACGATCAGCGAGAGGACCGCGCCCTTCCGGGTATGGAGGCGCCGGTACAGGTTCCCCGCAATCAGGGCGAAGCTGCCGGTGGCAAAGATGTGCATCAAAATCCCGATGGGGCCGCTGGACGCGCTCACCGTGAGCCCCTGCACCACGCTGGTCACCACCGTCAGCAGCAGCCCGCTAACCGGCCCAAAGAGGAAGGTCCCGATGAAGATGGGGATATCCGCCGGGTCATACTCCAGGAAGGAAGCCGCCGGGAAGAGGGGAAAATGGATAAAGAAGGTCAACACCACCGAGACGGCAACCAGCATGGCCATTACAGCCAGCTTGCGGACACTGTTTTTTTCTTTCATGACAAAACACCTCTTTCTGTAAGAGGTCTGCTCGGGTTTTTCACGCCTTGCCAAAGCGTGAAAATGCCCCCGGCAGCACGGCCAGGGGCATGGAAAGGCGGTTTCCAATCAAATAACTTGGTACCCGTTTCTTTCATCCGGACTATACCGTTGGTATCGGATTCTACCGACTCGACCTTTCGGCTCGCGGACTCGTCGCCATCCGGCGCTTCACCGCCAGTGGGGAATTGCACCCCGCCCTGAAACAGACTGTGTTTATATTATAGTCTCGCCGCGGCGCCTTGTCAATCCCCCCTCACGAAGGACAGAAAAATCCCCCGGGAAGATTTCCCGGGGGATGGGCAGATCAAAGGAAATTCTTACTCGTTGACCTTGATAACAACACCAGAACCAACGGTACGGCCGCCCTCACGGATAGCGAAACGCAGGCCTTCCTCGATGGCGATGGGGGTGATCAGCTCAACGTCCATCTCCACGTTGTCGCCGGGCATGCACATCTCAACACCCTCGGGCAGAGCGATCACGCCGGTAACGTCGGTGGTACGGAAGTAGAACTGGGGACGATAGTTGTTGAAGAAGGGGGTATGACGGCCGCCCTCAGACTGCTTCAGAACGTACACCTGGCCACGGAACTTGGTGTAGGGGTGGATGGAGCCGGGCTTGCAGAGAACCTGGCCTCTCTCGATCTCGGTTCTCTGGATACCACGGAGCAGAGCGCCCACGTTGTCGCCGGCCTCGGCGTAATCCAGAGTCTTGCGGAACATCTCCAGACCGGTGATAACGGTCTTCTTCCGCTCGTCGGTCAGACCGATGATCTCCACCTCGTCGCCGATCTTGACGGTACCACGCTCCACTCTGCCGGTGGCCACGGTGCCACGGCCGGTGATGGTGAACACGTCCTCAACAGGCATCAGGAAGGGCAGGTCAGCCTTCCGGTCGGGAGTGGGGATATAGTCGTCAACCGCGTCCATCAGGTCCAGGATGGGCTTGTAAGCGGGATCGTTCAGATCCTCGGGAGCCTCCAGGGCAGCCAGAGCAGAACCCTTGATGATGGGAATCTCATCGCCGGGGAAATCGTAGCTGGACAGCAGCTCGCGGATCTCCATCTCCACCAGCTCCAGCAGCTCGGGATCGTCCACCTGGTCCACCTTGTTCATGAACACCACAATGCTGGGCACGCCCACCTGACGGGCCAGCAGGATGTGCTCACGGGTCTGAGGCATGGGGCCGTCAGCGGCGGAAACCACCAGGATAGCGCCGTCCATCTGGGCAGCACCGGTGATCATGTTCTTCACGTAGTCGGCATGTCCGGGGCAGTCCACGTGAGCGTAGTGACGCTTGTCGGTCTCATACTCCACGTGAGCGGTGTTGATGGTGATGCCGCGCTCTCTCTCCTCGGGAGCCTTATCGATCATATCGTAAGCCTCGTACTGAGCCTGGCCCTTCATAGCCAGAGTCTTGGTGATGGCGGCAGTCAGAGTGGTCTTGCCGTGGTCAACGTGACCAATGGTACCGATGTTTACATGGGGCTTCGTTCTTTCGAATTTTGCCTTTGCCATTTTGCATGTTCCTCCCTTATCGTAGGATAAATTTTCTTGCTTCCCTGCAAACCTACAATTTGTATTTTAACAAGGAATGGCGTAAAAATCAAGCAAATTTACGCAAAATGCCAGGGGAATTACTCCTTATGGCCTCTCGCGCTGATGATCTTCTCGGCGATGTTCTTGGGAACCTCCACATAGTGGCTGGGCTCCATGGTGTACTGGCCACGACCCTGGGTCTTGGACCGCATGTCGGTGGCGTAACCGAACATCTCGGACAGGGGGACAAACGCGTTGATCTGCTGAACGCCGTTGCGGGCCTCCATGCCCTGGATCTGGCCACGGCGAGAATTCAGGTCGCCGATGACATCGCCCATATACTCCTCGGGGACGATAACCGCCACCTTCATGATGGGCTCCAGCAGGACAGGGTCCGCCTTCCGCATGGCCTCCTTGAAGGCCATGGAACCGGCGATCTTAAAGGCCATTTCGGAGGAGTCTACCTCGTGGTAAGAACCGTCGTAGAGGGTGACGATCACGTCCACGACCGGGTAACCAGCCAGCACACCGGACTGCATAGCGCCCTGGATACCGGCGTCTACCGCAGGGATATACTCCTTGGGGATCGCGCCGCCGACCACCGCGTTCTTAAACTCGTAGCCCTTGCCGCTCTCGTTGGGATCCAGCTTGATCTTAACATGACCGTACTGGCCCTTACCACCGGACTGACGGGCATACTTCATGTCCACATCGGTGCTGCGGCGGGCGGTCTCCTTGTACGCAACCTGGGGCTTGCCCACGTTGGCCTCCACCTTGAACTCCCGCAGCAGACGGTCCACGATGATCTCCAGGTGCAGCTCACCCATACCGGCGATGATGGTTTGCCCGGTATCGTCATCGGTGTAGGTGCGGAAGGTGGGATCTTCCTCCGCCAGCTTGGCGAGGCCGATGCCCATCTTCTCCTGGCCGGCCTTGGTCTTGGGCTCGATGGCAACCCGGATAACAGGATCGGGGAACTCCATCTGCTCCAGGATGACCGGATGCTTGGGATCGCAGAGGGTGTCGCCGGTGGTGGTGTTCTTCACGCCCACCGCGGCGGCAATATCACCGGCGTAGCAGATCTCCAGGTCCTTCCGATGGTTGGCGTGCATCTGCAGGATGCGGCCCATCCGCTCGTTGTTGTCCTTGGTGGCGTTGTAAACGGTAGCACCAGCCGACACGGTGCCCGAGTATACCCGGAAGAAGCACAGCTTGCCCACAAAGGGGTCGGTGGCAATCTTGAACGCCAGGGCCGCGAAGGGAGCATCGTCGGAAGAAGGACGGGTGGTCTCTTCCCCGGTCTCCGGATCCACGCCCTTGATGTCCGGGATATCCACGGGGGCGGGCATATAGTCCACGATGGCATCCAGCAGCTTCTGAACGCCCTTGTTCCGGTAGGAGGTACCGCAGACGACGGGGACCAGCCGGTTGGCCAAGCACTCCCGGCGGATTGCCACCTTCAGCTCGTCCACAGTGATCTCTTCGCCTTCCAGATACTTCTCCATGAGCGCCTCGTCCTGCTCGGCAACGGCCTCAATCATCGCGGTGCGGTACTGCTCGGCCTTCTCCCGCATATCCTCGGGAATGTCCTCCACCCGCATGTCCTTGCCCAGGTCGTCGTAGTAGACGTCGGCCTTCATCTCCAGCAGATCGATGATACCCCGGAAGGTATCCTCGCTGCCGATGGGCAGCTGAATCGGCACCGCATTACACTTGAGCCGGTCGTGCATCATCTGCACAACGTTGTAAAAATCGGCGCCCATAATATCCATCTTGTTGACATAGGCCATTCTGGGCACGTGGTACTTGTCAGCCTGACGCCATACGGTCTCAGACTGGGGCTCCACGCCGCCCTTGGCGCAGAACACGGTCACCGAACCGTCCAGCACACGCAGCGACCGCTCCACCTCAACAGTGAAGTCCACGTGACCGGGGGTATCGATGATGTTGATTCTATGACCCTTCCAATAGCAGGTGGTAGCAGCGGAAGTGATGGTAATCCCTCTCTCCTGCTCCTGAGCCATCCAGTCCATCGTCGCGGTACCATCATGAGTTTCACCGATCTTGTGGTTAACGCCGGTGTAGTAGAGGATACGCTCGGTGGTGGTGGTTTTACCAGCATCGATGTGGGCCATTATGCCAATGTTACGAGTCATCTCCAGAGAAACATCTCTCGGCATAGTGTCCTCCCTTAATTCCAAAATCGCGGCCCCGCCAGGGCCAAAACCCCGGCGGAACCAGCCTTCCTTTTCACCTTAACAACCCACAAACTACCATCTGTAGTGGGCAAAAGCCTTGTTGGCCTCGGCCATCTTATGGGTATCGTCGCGCTTCTTGCAAGCGCCGCCGGCGCCGTTGAGGGCATCCAGGATCTCGCCGGCCAGCCGCTCCCGCATGGTCTTCTCGGAACGGAGACGGGCATAGTTGGTCACCCAGCGCAGACCCAGGGTCTGGCGCCGCTCGGGGCGAACCTCCATGGGAACCTGGTAGGTGGCACCGCCCACGCGGCGGGCCTTTACCTCAAGGACAGGCATGATGTTCTCCATCGCCTGCTCAAACGCCTCCAGGGGGTCCTTTCCGGACTTCTCCTGTACGATCTCAAAGGCACCGTACACAATCTTCTGCGCTACGCCCTTCTTCCCGTCCAGCATGATGCTGTTGATCAGGCGGGTCACCAGCTTGGAATTGTAGATGGGATCCGGCAGAACGTCGCGCTTTGCAATGTTACCTCTTCTCGGCACTTCTCTTCCCTCCTTCACAATCGTGTTTCATCGGTACTCGAAAGTGTTCATCTCCCGTGGCGCCGATTACGAGGCCTTTTTATCAAAAAAGCCGTTTTGCAATCGGCAAGAACCGTTGTGGTGAGACTACTTCTTTGCGGCACCAGCCTTCGGACGCTTCGCGCCGTACTTGGACCGAGCCTGCATTCTCTTGGCAACGCCCTGGGCATCCAGAGTGCCGCGGATGATGTGATAACGCACACCAGGCAGGTCCTTTACACGGCCGCCGCGGATCAGCACAACGCTGTGCTCCTGAAGGTTGTGACCGATTCCGGGAATGTAGGCGGTAGCCTCGATCCCGTTGGACAGTCTCACTCTCGCGACCTTACGAAGAGCGGAGTTGGGCTTCTTGGGGGTAGAGGTTCTGATCGCAGTGCAGACGCCTCTCTTCTGGGGGGAGTTCTGATCGATGGCGGTACGCTTCATGGCGTTCCATCCCTTCAGCAGAGCGGGCGCGGTGGACTTCTTCTCCACAACCTCTCTTCCCTTGCGGACCAGCTGATTAAAGGTTGGCATTAAGGTTGCACCTCCTTACATATTTTTTATCCCAAGCGGCCGGCAGAAACCTCCCGGCTCGCAGGACAGGCCACAGTGAGCGACCTAAGTAAAAATGATACCAAAGGGATCGCCCAATGTCAAGGCAAAACACGAATTTTTTGTGCTATTCTTACACAAAATTTCCGTTTTTTTCTCACAAGGGGCGGGAAAGCTCCCGCCCCTTGTCAAATCAACCGGAATTTCTCCCCATTGCAGCGGTTACACCGGCTGCTCGGAGGGAGCTTCCTCCCCTTCGGGGGCTTCCTCGTGGAGATGGTCGTGGCCGCAGCAGCACTCATAGGGGCTGGGGCTGTCGCTCTCTTCCTTCTCCTCGTTGTGGTGGGAGTAGACCACCATCCCGGTGCCGGCGGGAACCAGCTTACCGATGATGACATTCTCCTTGAGGCCCTGGAGGGGATCCACCTTGCCCTTGATGGCCGCCTCGGTAAGGACCCGGGTGGTCTCCTGGAAGGACGCGGCCGACATGAAGGAGTCGGTGGCCAGGGACGCCTTGGTGATACCCAGCAGCACAGGGGTGAAGGTGGCCATCCGGCGGGGAGCGCCGTCCTGCGCCTCCTGGTCCCGCAGCTGCTGGTTCTTCTGAAGAACCTCCTGCCGGTCCACGTAGGAACCGGGGATCAGGTCGGTGTCGCCGTTGTCGTCGATCCGCACCTTCTTCATCATCTGGCGGACGATAACCTCGATGTGCTTGTCGTTGATGTCAACACCCTGGGTACGGTAGACCATCTGCACCTCGCGGATGATGTAGTCCTGCACCGCCTGCTCCCCGTTCACCGCCAGCACCTCGCTGGGTTCGCAGGAGCCCTCGGTGATGAGGGTACCCTTCTCGATGACATCGCCCTCGGCCACACGGACCTTGGAGCCGTAAACCACCTGCTTCTCAAACCGCTCGCCGGTTTCGGGATCCTCCACCACGCAGATATCCGCCCCCTTGGCATCCTTGACAAAGGAAACGGTGCCCTTGCAGTGGCTGATGACCGCCGCATTCTTGGGCTTGCGGGCTTCAAAGAGCTCCTCAACCCGGGGAAGACCCTGGGTAATATCCGCCGCGGATGCAACACCGCCGGTGTGGAAGGTACGCATGGTCAGCTGGGTGCCGGGCTCGCCGATGGACTGGGCGGCAATGATGCCCACCGCTTCACCGGTGGCGACCGCCTTGTCGGTGGCCAGGTTGGCGCCGTAGCACTTGGCACAGATGCCGTTCTTGGCCTCGCAGGTGAGGATCGAGCGGATCTTCACCTTCTTGATGCCGGCGGCTACCACCCGCTTGGCGTCGGCCTCGTCCATCATCTTGTCGGTACCCACCAGCACCTCGCCGGTCTCGGGATGGACGATGGGCTCGGCGGCGTAACGGCCCTGAAGCCGCTCGGCCAGATCCTCAATCACCCGGCCGCCGTCGCTGATCTCCTCCACCACCAGGCCATGGCTGGTGCCGCAGTCCCGCTCCCGGACGATGACCTCCTGGGACACGTCCACCAGGCGGCGGGTCAGGTAACCGGAGTCGGCGGTCCGCAGGGCGGTATCGGCCAAGCCTTTGCGGGCGCCACGGGAGGACTGGAAGTACTCCAGAATGTTCAGGCCTTCCCGGTAGTTGGACCGGATGGGGATTTCAATGGCTTTACCGGAGGTATTGGCGATGATGCCCCGCATACCGGCCAGCTGACGGATCTGCTCCATCGAGCCACGGGCGCCGGAGTCGGCCATCATGAAGATGGGGTTGTGCTCGCCGAAGTTTTCCTTCAAGGCGTCGCGGACCTTATTGGTGGTCTCCTCCCACACCTTGATGACCCGGTCGTACCGCACTTCCTCGGAGATAAAGCCCCGGTCATACTGGCGGCGGATGGCATCTACCTGCTTCTCCGCCTCGGCCAGCAGCTCGGCCTTGTTGGGGGGGATGATGGCGTCGCAGACGGCTACCGTGATGGCGCCCTTGGTGGAATACTGGAAGCCCTGGTTCTTCACCGCATCCAGCATCTCGGAGGTCTTGGCGGTGCCGTGCTTCTTGATGCACTTATCGATAATCTGGGAGAGCTTCTTCTTGTCCACCAGGAAGGAAATCTCCAGATCGAAGAAATGCTCCGGGTCGCTGCGGTCCACAAAGCCCAGATCCTGGGGGATGGGCTGGTTGAAGATGAGGCGGCCCACGGTGGTCTCGATCAGCTTCTGCTTCTTCTCACCGCCGATCTCCCGGGTCATCCGCACCCGGATGGGGGCATGGAGGCCCACCACATGCTCCTGGTAGGCCATCATGGCCTCGTTGAAATCCCGGAACACCTTTCCGTGGCCGTACTCGTCGTCGATCACCTTGGTCAGGTAGTAAGAACCCAGCACCATGTCCTGGGTGGGCACCGCCACCGGCCGCCCGTCGGAGGGCTTGAGCAGGTTGTTGGCCGCCAGCATCAGGAAGCGGGCCTCGGCCTGGGCCTCAGCGGACAGGGGGACGTGAACGGCCATCTGGTCGCCGTCAAAGTCCGCGTTGAAGGCGGTACAAACCAGGGGATGGAGCTTGATGGCCCGGCCCTCCACCAGGATGGGCTCAAACGCCTGGATGCCCAGACGGTGCAGGGTGGGGGCCCGGTTCAGCATGACGGGGTGGTCCTTGATGACCACTTCCAGCGCGTCCCACACCTCCTTGACGGTGGCGCGCTCCACCATCTTGCGGGCCTTTTTGATGTTCTCGGCCACCTTCTGGTCCACCAGCCGCTTCATGACGAAGGGCTTGAAGAGCTCCAGGGCCATCTCCTTGGGCAGGCCGCACTGATACATCTTCAGGCCGGGGCCTACCACGATGACCGAACGGCCGGAGTAGTCCACCCGCTTGCCCAGCAGGTTCTGGCGGAACCGTCCCTGCTTGCCCTTGAGCATGTCGGACAGGGACTTGAGGGGGCGGTTGTTGGGGCCGGTTACCGGGCGGCCGCGGCGGCCGTTGTCAATAAGGGCGTCCACCGCCTCCTGGAGCATCCGCTTCTCGTTGCGGACGATGATGTCCGGCGCGCCCAGCTCCAGCAGCTTCTTCAGCCGGTTGTTCCGGTTGATGACCCGGCGGTACAGGTCGTTCAGGTCGCTGGTGGCAAACCGCCCGCCGTCCAGCTGGACCATGGGGCGGATGTCCGGCGGGATGACCGGCAGCACGTCCAGGATCATCCACTCCGGCTTGTTGCCGGAGAGCCGGAAGGCCTCCACCACCTCCAGGCGCTTGAGGAGCTTGGCCCGCTTCTGGCCGGCGGCCTTCTCCAGCTCTCCCTTGATCTCCTCGGTGAGGGCCTCCAGGTCCAGCTCGGCCAGCAGGGTCTTGATGGCCTCGGCACCCATGCCGGCTACGAATTCATCCTCGTAGGCCTCCCGCATCTCCCGGTACTCCTTCTCGCTGAGGAGGGAGTACTTCTTCAGGTTGGTGATGCCCGGGTCGATGACGATATACGCCGCAAAGTAGAGCACCTTCTCCAGCAGCCGGGGGGACATGTTCAGCAGCAGCCCCATCCGGGAGGAGGTCCCTTTGAAGTACCAGATGTGGGAAACAGGGGCGGCCAGCTCAATGTGGCCCATCCGCTCCCGGCGAACCTTGGACCGGGTGACCTCCACGCCGCACCGCTCGCACACTTTTCCCTTAAAGCGGATGCGCTTGTACTTGCCGCAGTAGCACTCCCAGTCCTTGGTGGGTCCAAAGATCCGCTCACAGAAGAGGCCGTCCCGCTCGGGCTTCAGGGTGCGGTAGTTGATGGTCTCCGGCTTCTTGACCTCGCCGTAGGACCAGGCCCGGATCTGCTCGGGAGAAGCAAGGCCGATCTTAATCGATTCAAACGCGTTGTATTCCAAATTGCGACCCCTCTTTCTTAATCGTTCTCGTCAGAAAGAAAATCATCGTCAAAGCTGAACGAATCATCCTCCATCATCTCGTCGGTGCCGGGGAAATCCAGCTCCTCGTCCTCGTCGGGATGCTCGATGGCGAAGCCGTCAAAGTCCGACTTGACCTCCACGTTCTCCTGCTCAAATCCACCGTCGTCGATGGGGGTCAGGCCCATGTTGTCGTCGTCGTCGAAGTTCTGCTTCAGATCGATCTCGTTGTTGTCCTTATCCAGCACCCGGATATCCAGCGCCAGGGACTGGAGCTCCTTAATCAGCACCTTGAAGGATTCGGGGATGCCGGGCTCGGGAATGTTGAGCCCCTTCACAATCGCCTCGAAGGTCTTGACACGGCCCACCACGTCGTCCGACTTGACGGTCAGGATCTCCTGGAGGGTATAGGCGGCGCCATAGGCCTCCAGCGCCCACACTTCCATCTCACCGAACCGCTGTCCGCCGAACTGGGCCTTGCCGCCCAGAGGCTGCTGGGTCACCAGGGAGTAGGGACCGGTGGACCGGGCGTGGATCTTGTCGTCTACCAGGTGGTGGAGCTTGAGGAAGTACATGATGCCCACCGTTACCCGGTTGTCGAAGGGCTCGCCGGTACGGCCGTCGTAGAGGACCGTCTTGCCGTCCTCCGGCAGGCCGGCTTCCCGCAGGCAGTCCCGGATGTCCTCTTCATGGGCGCCGTCAAAGACGGGGGTCATCACCTTCCAGCCCAGCTCCAGAGCCGCCCGGCCCAGATGAACCTCCAGCACCTGGCCGATGTTCATACGGGAGGGCACGCCCAGGGGATTCAGCACAATGTCCAGGGTACGGCCATCGGGCAGATAGGGCATATCCTCCTCGGGCAGGACCCGGGACACAACGCCCTTGTTGCCGTGGCGGCCGGCCATCTTGTCGCCCACCGAGATCTTTCTCTTCTGGGCGATGTAGCAGCGCACCACCATGTTGACGCCGGGGGAGAGCTCGTCGCTGTTCTCCCGGGTGAAGACCTTCACGTCCACCACGATGCCGTATTCGCCGTGGGGAACCCGCAGGGAGGTGTCCCGCACCTCTCTCGCCTTCTCGCCGAAGATCGCCCGCAGCAGCCGCTCCTCCGCGTTCAGCTCGGTCTCCCCCTTGGGGGTCACCTTGCCCACCAGGATGTCGCCGGCACGGACCTCGGCCCCTACGCGGATGATGCCCCGCTCGTCCAGATCCTTGAAGACATCCTCGCCCACGTTGGGGATGTCCCGGGTAATCTCTTCCGGCCCCAGCTTGGTGTCCCGGGCCTCGATTTCAAACTCCTCGATGTGGATGGAGGTGAACACGTCGTTGCGCACCATCCGCTCGTTGATGAGGACCGCGTCCTCGTAGTTGTAGCCTTCCCAGGTCATGAAGCCGATGAGGGCGTTCTTGCCCAGGGCAATCTCACCGTTGCTGGTGGCAGGACCGTCGGCAATCACCTGGCCGGCCTCCACCCGCTCGCCCTTGTCCACGATGGGCCGCTGGTTGATGCAGGTGCCCTGGTTGGACCGGAGGAACTTGATGAGATGATAATAATCGGTATTGCCGTCGTCGGTGAGGACGACGATCTCGTTGGCATTCACCTTCTGGACGGTACCGGCGTTCTTGGCCAGCACCACAACGCCGGAATCCACCGCCGCCTTGTACTCCATACCGGTGCCCACGATGGGGGAATCGGTCTTGATGAGGGGCACCGCCTGGCGCTGCATGTTGGCGCCCATGAGGGCCCGGTTGGCATCGTCGTTCTCCAGGAAGGGGATCATGGCCGTGGCCACCGACACCACCATCTTGGGCGAGACGTCCATAAAGTCCACCTTGGACCGGTCCACCTCCTGGATGGAATCCCGGAACCGGACGGTAACCTTCTGGTTGGCAAAGTGGTTGCCCTCGTCCAGCGGTTCGTTGGCCTGGGCGACGATGAACTCGTCCTCCACGTCGGCGGTCATATAGACAACCTCGTCCAGCACCACGCCGGTCTCCTTGTCCACCCGCCGGTAGGGGGCCTCCACAAAGCCGTACTGGTTGATCCGGGCAAAGGTGGCCAGGTAGGAAATCAGGCCGATGTTGGGACCTTCGGGGGTCTCGATGGGGCACATCCGGCCGTAGTGGCTGTAGTGCACGTCCCGGACCTCGAATCCGGCCCGGTCACGGGACAGACCGCCGGGGCCCAGGGCGGACAGACGCCGCTTGTGGGTCAGCTCCGCCAGGGGGTTGTTCTGATCCATGAACTGGGACAGGGGCGAAGAGCCGAAGAACTCCTTGATGGCCGATACCACCGGCCGGATGTTGATGAGGGCCTGGGGAGTGATGACGTCCATATCCTGGGCCTGGGTGGTCATCCGCTCCCGGATCACCCGCTCCATCCGGGAGAAGCCGATCCGGAACTGGTTCTGCAGCAGCTCGCCCACGCTGCGGATCCGCCGGTTGCCCAGATGGTCGATGTCGTCCTTGTTGCCGATGCCGTGCCACAGGCCGCACAGGTAGTTGATGGAGGCATAGATATCGTCGATGATGATGTGCTTGGGCACCAGCTCATCGGCCCGGGCCGCCACCGCTTCCCGGATGGCTTCCTCGTCCTCACAGCTGTCCAGAATCTCCCGCAGCACCGAGAAGCGCACCTTCTCGTGGATGCCCGCTTCCTCGGGATCAAAGGAGACAAAGTCCTTCAGGTCCACCATGCCGTTGGACATGACCTTGACCTCGGCGCCGTCCTCCATCTTCAGATAGATGACCTCCACGCCCCGGCGCTCGATCTCCCGGGCGGCAGCCCGGTCCAGCAGCTGGCCTTCCTCCCCCAGCAGCTCGCCGGTCAGGGGGTCGGCCACCGGGCGGGACAGGGTTTGGCCCACAATCCGGTGGGAAACCGACAGCTTCTTATTGTACTTGTACCGGCCCACCCGGGACAGGTCGTACCGGCGGGGGTCAAAGAAGAGAGCGTCCAGATGGCTCTGGGCACTTTCCACCGTGGGGGGCTCGCCGGGACGCAGCTTCCGGTACACCTCCAGAAGCGCCTCCTCGGTGTTCTTGGTGGTGTCCTTCTCCATCGTCTTGCGCAGCAGCGGCTCCTCTCCAAAGACGCTCTCGATGTTCTCGTTGGAGGTGAGCCCCAGCGCCCGGATAAAGGTGGTCACCGGCAGCTTGCGGTTTTTATCGATCCGCACATAGAAGATGTCGTTGGAGTCGGTCTCGTATTCCAGCCAGGCGCCCCGGTTGGGGATCACCGTGGAGGCGAACAGCTCTTTGCCCGCCTTGTCCCGGGAAACGGAGTAATAGACACCGGGACTTCTCACCAGCTGGGAAACGATGACCCGCTCGGCGCCGTTGATGATAAAGGTACCACTGTCGGTCATGATGGGAAAGTCGCCCATGAAGATGTCCTGCTCCTTGACCTCGCCGGTCTCCTTGTTGAGCAGGCTGGCACGGACGCGCATAGGGGCGGCATAGGTGGCATCCCGCTCCTTGCACTCCTCAATGGTGTACTTGGGCTTATCTTCTAGCCGGTAGTCGATAAAGTCCAGCACAAGGTTGCCTTGGTAGTCGGTGATCGAGGAGATATCCTTGAACACTTCTTTGAGACCTTCATCCAGAAACCACCGGTAGGAATTCTTCTGGACTTCGATCAGGTTGGGCATGTCCAGCACTTCATTGATGCGGGAAAAACTCATGCGAGTGTTTTTTCCCAGCTTCACGGGCTTAACATTCACCATAGGCTCACTCACTCCATTCATCTAAATAACGCTCGGCTTCCTGGCACTTTTGTCGGATTTCCTTGGCTGTTTTGTCAAAAAAATCGTCGAAATATTTGATGAACCTGCCCCAAATTGTTTGGGAAAAGTCACAAATAGCCATTATGATACAGTATAATATTATAGTACAGCCCGTCCGGCCTGTCAATGGTTTTTTCAAATTCTGGGTAGTTTTTTAGCTTATCACATTTTGTACCGGTTGAAAAGGGGGATTGGCTGGTTTGGGAAATTTTTTCTTCCCTGCCGGGACGGGCCCTTTGCAGCAAAAACGAGGGGAGCGGCGGCTCCCCTCGTTTCTCGTTTTTTTCTATAATAAATAAGGTATCTTGGTTGCCGCCCCGGTCTACGCCTTCTCCAGGGCCTGGGCCAGGTCGGCGATGATGTCGTCCACATGCTCCAGCCCCACCGACAGGCGCACCAGGCCGGGCGTGATGCCGGCGGCCAGAATCTGCTCGTCGGTCAGCTGGCGGTGGGTGGTGGTGGCGGGATGGAGGACCATGGTGCGGGCATCCGCCACATGGACGGCCAGCATGGCCAGCTTCAGGTTGTCGATAAACCGGGCTGCCTGCTCCCGGCCCCCCTTGAGGGAGAAGGAGATCACGCCGCTGCATCCCTTGGGCAGATACTTCTTGGCCAGTTCCCTGTAGGGGTTGCCCTCCAGGGTGGGGTAGTTCACCCCTTCCACCTTCTCACAGGTGGTGAGGAACCGGGCGATCGCTTCCGCGTTCCGGCAATGGCGCTCCATCCGCAGGGGGAGGGTCTCCAGGCCCAGATTCAGCAGGAAGGCATCCTGGGCGGTGGGATAGGCGCCGAAATCCCGCATCAGCTGCACCCGCGCCTTGGTGATGTAGGCCGAAGAGCCAAACTGCTGGGTATAGGTGACGCCGTGGTAGGAGGGGTCCGGCTGGGTGAGGCAGTCGTAGCCGCCGGCGGCCCAGTCGAAGTTGCCGCTGTCCACAATCACGCCGCCCAGCTGGATGCTGTGGCCGTCCATGTACTTGGTGGTGGAGTGGATGATCAGGTCCGCCCCATGCTCGAAGGGCCGGCAGAGGATGGGGGTGGCAAAGGTGTTGTCCACCAGGAGAGGCACCTTGTTCCGATGGGCCACCCGGGCCAGCTTCTCAATGTCCAGCACCGCAATGGCGGGGTTGGCGATGGTCTCGCCATAGACCAGCCGGGTGTTGGGCCGGAAGGCCTTCTGAATCTCCTCCTCCGAGGCATCCGCATCCACAAAGGTGCAGTCGATGCCCAGGCGCTTGAGGGTCACGGCAAAGAGGTTGACCGTTCCCCCATAGATGGCGGCGGCGCTGACAATGTGGTCTCCGGCGTTCAGGATGTTCAGCACGGCGATCAGGATGGCCGCCTGGCCGGAGGAGGTGCAGAGGGCGCCGACGCCGCCTTCCAGAGCGGCAATCTTTTTTTCCACCGCCTGAACGGTGGGGTTTGCCATCCGGGAATAGGTGCAGCCCTCCTCCTGCAGGTCAAAAAGCTTCCCCACATGGGCGGTGGAGTCGTACTTGTAGGTGGTCGCCTGGTAGATGGGCAGGACGGTGGGCTCCCCGTTCTTGGGGGTGTAGCCTTCGTGGAGACACTGGGTTTCAATTCGCATGGATCGTTTCCTCCTTTGATGTTTCCAAAACCGGCGCGACAGTGACCAAGCAACGAAAAAGCCCCGTCTTCAAACAATTCTGCTTGAAGACGGGGCACTGCACCCGTGTTACCACTTCAATTCGCCGGCTCCTCACGAAGACCGGCCTCGTCAGGTACGCCGGCTGCCCGGGATACCCTACCGCTATATCAGGCGGAACCTGTCGCGCCCTAAAAGGAACCTCCCCCTCTCGAACGCGCCGCTCGGGAGCCATCTTCAACAAGTCCTGACCCGCCTCTTTTCACCACCCGAGGCTCTCTGAAGGGCTGGTTGCCTGTCTACTCTCTCCGTCCTTGCGTTGCACTGTGTTTTGGTATGGCGACATCATAGCACGCTCAAAGAGAATTGTCAACCCCTTTTTTCTTTTCCCCCACAAGAAATCGGGCCCTCGCCCTCCCCCCTTCCGGGGAACATTTCTCTTTCTATGGGGATGTTTCCCCTTTTCCAGGCCGGGAACTATCTTCCGATTTCCGGCTCCTTTTTCCCTTCCCGCTGGCATCCCCTTCCCCCCTATGGTATAATGGCTGTACAGCTTCTGGGGGGCAGCGGCCCTTTTGTCCGGCTGCTGCCCGGGGAGAATCTCCCTCCAGAAGACATCTTTCACCAGGAGGCGACAATCATCATGGATGCATGGGATTTGATTGAAACACGCAAGGACCAGCTGGTGGCGGATACCGCCGCCTTTCTTCGGATTCCCAGCCTGCGGGCCGATCCCCAGCCGGGGATGCCCTACGGCCCGGGAATTGCCCAGGCTCTGGACTATTTTCTGAATCTTGCAAAGGAAATGGGCTTTGCCGTGAAAAACGGGGACGGGCACTATGGCGCCGTAGACTTTGGGAACAGCGAGGAGTATGTGGCGGTGCTGGCCCATCTGGACGTGGTGCCCACCGGTTCCGGCTGGGATCGGGACCCCTTCGGCGGGATCGTGGAGGACGGCCGTCTGTACGGCCGCGGCGCCATCGACGACAAGGGGCCGGCCATGGCGGTTCTGCACGCCATGAAGGCCCTCAAGGACAGCGGATTCGTCCCCGCCAAGCGGATTCGGCTGGTGGTCGGCTGCGACGAGGAGATGGACTGGGGCTGCATGGCCCATTACACGGCCTGCGAATCCCTCCCCCTCTGCGGCTTTACACCGGATGCCAACTATCCCCTGATCTACGCCGAAAAGGGGATCTCCTCCTTCCGACTGCTGGGGGAGCGGCAGGAAAGCTCTCCCCTCTTCCAGCTGGTTTCCCTCCAGGGAGGAGAGGCGGTCAATGTGGTGTGCAGCCTCTGCCAGGCGGTCCTCCGGCCGGCAGAGGGCCAGCGGGTAACCCTCCTCACCGCCGTCCAGGAGGAGATGGAGCGGTTTGGCGAGATGGCCCAGGTGGAGGAGAGGGACGGCCTTCTGCAGCTGACGGTCCAGGGTATCCCCGCCCACGGCAGCACCCCGGAAAAGGGGAAGAACGCCGCCTCCGCCCTGATGGAGATCCTGGGCGGCCTGTACCGCCGCAGCGGCGGCTACAGCGCCCTGGTGGACTTCTACAACAACACCCTCCAAGGGGAGACCGAGGGCCGCGGCCTGGGGATTGCTTTCCAGGACGAGGCTTCCGGCAGCCTCAGCTGCAACGTGGGGATCATCCGGGCGGCATACGACCAGTCGCCCCAGGAGGAGATCCGCATCGACGTCCGCTCCCCTGTCACCATGCCCTACGAGGAGCTGTGCCGCCGGCTGGGGGAGACCTGCGCCCGCTACCACCGGCGGTGGGAGCTTCTCTCCCACAAGGACCCCATCTGTACCGACCCCAACAGCCCCCTGGCCCAGACCCTGATGGCGGTCTACCGGGAGGAAACCGGGTGCATGGACAGCCAGCCCATTGCCATCGGCGGGGGAACCTACGCCCGGGCCATGCCCAACATCGTCGCGTTCGGTCCCCTCTTTGAAGGGGAGGAGGAGCTGGCCCACCAGAAAAACGAGTTTATCTCCCTCGATTCCCTGGTGAAAAACTGCCGGATCGCTGCCAAGGCGCTGATGCGCCTCGCCCAGTGAGGGCCGGGATGCCTCCCTTCGCCGCAGGGATCGACCTGGGGGGAACCAACATTGCCGCCGGCGTGGCGGACCTTGCCAGCAGCCGCCTGGTGTCCACCGTCTCCCGCCCCACCGGCCGCGGCCGCCCGTGGGAGGCCATTGCCCGGGACATGGCGGCCGCCGTCCGGGAAGCCGCCGCTGCCGCCGGCCTGGACCCCGGCCAGCTGGCGGGGGTGGGGGTGGGGATCCCCGGCACCTGTGACCAGCGGGGAACCGCCCTCTATGTAACCAATCTGGGCTGGACCAGCCTGCCTCTCGGGCCTTTCCTGTCCCGGGAGCTGGGGCTGCCGGTCCGCCTGTCCAACGACGCCAACTGCGCTGTTCTGGCGGAAGGGGCCGCCGGGGCGGCCGTGGGGTACAGGGACGTGGCCATGGTGACCATCGGCACCGGCCTGGGCAGCGGCTTTCTCATCGGCGGCCGCCTCTTTGAAGGAGGTTGGGGCGCCGGCGCCGAGATGGGCCATATGGTGATCCGCAGCGGAGAGGGCCCGGTCTGCAACTGTGGCCGGCAGGGCTGCTGGGAGGTCTTTGCCTCCGCCACCGCCCTCATCCGGCAGACCCGGGAGGCTGCCGAGGCCAATCCCCATTCCCTGCTGTGGCAGCAGTGGGGCGGGAAGCTGGACCAAATCGACGGCCGTACCGCCTTTGACGCAGCCGCCCAGGGCGATCCGGTTGCCCGACAGGTGGTGGACCGGTATCTCTGGTACCTGGGGGAGGGGCTGGTGAGCCTGGTAAACATCTTTCGCCCCCAGATCCTCCTGCTGGGTGGCGGGGTATCCGCCCAGGGGGAAGCCCTGCTGGCCCCTCTTCGCCGCCGGCTGGCGGAGGACTGCTACGCAGGAAGCCTGGTGCCGATCCCCCGGCTGGCCGTCGCCGCCTTGGGCAACGACGCCGGCATCCTGGGGGCCGCTCTTCTCCTAAATCCACAGTCCACTGTCTTGTAAATGCCGAAGGCTCCCTCATGGAGGGAGCCTTCTCATTTTTGGGGGAACTTTTCCCCGGGATCAGGCCGCGGCCGGAGCGCTTTCCGCCGCCAGCTGCCGGTCGATGTAGTCGTCCACATGGCGCTCCACCACAAAGAAGGGGGCCGTGCCGCACTCCAAAATGGCCTCGTGGAACCCTTGGTTGGTAAACCGGTCCCCCAGCGCCTCCTGGGCCTTTTCCCGCAGGTCGGCAAACTGATAGTACCCCACATAGTAGGAATGGAAGGTGCAGGGATTGGCCTGGAGCTGCCGGTACTGGAGCGCCAAATCCTCCGGCGCCATGGCCAGACCCATCTCCTCCAGAAAGGTGCCGAAATCCGCCTGGCTCCACCCGTCGTAGTGGATCCCCATATCCGCCAGGAGGATGATGCAGTAGGTGGCCAGCTCGTTCTCCCGGTACGCCTCCAGCAGCATCGGGTCGATTCCTTCCAGATAGTCCATCGCCTGGTACTGGGCATAGACGGCATACCCCTCCGTGTAGGCGCTCTCGTTTACCAGCACCTTCCGATAGGGGGAATCCAGGTTCTCGTAAAGATAGGCAAACTGGTACATATGGCCGGGGAAGCCCTCATGGGCCACCGTGCTGTACACGTCGATGGAGGACACATCCCCCGTGAGAGGGTTGACCCGCAGCTGCTGGACCTGGTCCCCGTCCAGGGCCGGCGTCCAGAAGTAGGCCGCCACACCGGTGGAGGAGGCGATCTCCTCGTTGACCTGGGTGATGTTGTACCGCAGATCGCTCACCGGGGGGAAGTCCTCCGCAAAGGCCCCCTGGATGTGATCCAGAATCTCCTGGTAGCTGGCAAAGCCGGTGCCGGGCAGCTCCCCCATGAGCAGGGGCAAAACCGCCTCCGTATTGGTCATGATGATCTCATCCAGCCGCTGGAGATGCCCCTCCAGCTTCTCCACCAGCATGGCCCGCACCTCTTCCACCGACAGATCCGCCCCGATGTTCTGCTGGAGCAGCAGCTGGTAGTAGTCCCGGCCATCGGGGAAATGGGCCAGGCCCTCCTCGTTGTTGGTCCCGTTTTCCTGGATCTGGGCCATGGCATCCCGCACCTCCTGATAGGCGGGCAGGAAGGAGGAGACAAACGCCTCCCGCACCTGAGACCGGTACTGGCCGGCCTCCTCCTCGGGGAGGCCCAGCTTGTGGATATTCTCATAGATGGCGGCCAGGACGGCGCTCTCCTCTCCTGCCTCCAGGATGCCGTCGCAGTAGTCGATCACCGCCTGGGTATCCAGCATCAGCAGCCCCTGCTCCTCCTGCTCCCGGGTAAAGGCCAGGGCGCTGTCAAAGTAGGGCCTGGTGTCCTCCAGCAGGGTGATAAAGTCTTCCACGTCCTCCCCCTGGCGGAACTCCCAGTCGGCAAAGAGGGTGGGCAGCTGGTAATGGATGCCCGACACGCTGGCAAAGGGAGAACCATAGTAATCAAACCGCTCCTCCGCCAGGGCGAGGGTCAGCCGGGCCTCGTAGTCATAGATGTCGTAGGTTTCCTGCTGGGAAGGGGTCAGCGTTTCCCGGTCGAACTGCTGAAACCGCTGGTAGGTGTCCTCCATCTCCTTCCGGTAGGAATCCATATCCTCATCCAGCCTGGCCCCCAGGGTCACCTCCACCTGGTCCATCTCCACGCCGAAGGAGGCCGGGTCCTCCATATACCGATAAGCGGAGATATAGTCGCTCTCCATCGTCTCCACAAATTCCCGCTGGATAAACTGGTCAAAATCCTCGCTGGTGTTTCCCTGGCAGCCGGCCAGGGAAACCAGGGACAGAACGGCCAGGGCGGCGGCCCACAACCTTCTAGTTTGTTTTGTCACCTGCTGTCTCCTCCTTCTCCGTTTGGGGTGGCTCTGTCTTGCCCATTGTATCATATATGCACCAAGCTGTCATCCCATCTCTCCCGGGGCGGAAAATCTCCCCCCGCCGGGGAGTGCCTCTTCCCCCGCTCTTGCCTTGGGCGGCAGATCATGGTAGTATGAAGTTACACCCATGACAGGAGGATTCGCCATGAAACAAGCAATTGGGGCAGCCCTTTTGGCGGCGGCCCTTCTTCTATCCGGCTGCAACGGGCAGCGGCAGCCCCCGCAGCGATCTTCCTCCCCGTCTTCGGAGGCTTCCGCTCCCGGGGAGGAGGCCTCCCTCGCCGGAGAGGAAACGCCAGACCAGGCCGAAGGAGCCTCAACCCCTCCGGAACAGGAAGACCCCTCCCTCCCCCTGTCCGAGGAGGAGCGGACGGCGCTGAGAGAATCCGCCCTCGTCTTTGCCCAGTGGTTTGCCAGCCCTTTCTCCGCCCCGGAAGAGCTGGACCAGGAGCAGGTGGGCCGGTACGCCCTCTTTCACCTGGCCACCGGGCCGATGGCGGACCAGTTTGAAACCGACGAATCGGGGTTTCCCTACATCCCCAAGGCCCTGGTCCAGGCCTATGTGCAGGACCATTTCGCCATTACAAACTACCAGTACCCCCTCCGGGAGGACCCCCGGTATGTCATCCTGCCCCAGTATGACGCCGAGCGGGACGCCTACCGGTTTTCGGCCGCCCAGGACGGCCCCTCGGTACAGGCCACCATCGTGGGGGAGGAGATCGACGGGGACGGGGCGGTGTACACCATCCGGCTGGACACCCCTCATATAGAAACCGGCCAGGTGCTGGAAACGGCCACCCTGGAATATGCCTTCGCCCTCCTTCCCAAGGAGGAGGGCATCGTCCTCCAGGCCCGCTCCGCCTCCCTGCTGTCCCATTGACCCCCCCTACCAACAACGCCCCCGGCGGCTGCCGGGGGCGTTCTGGTTACGGTGGAAACCTACTTGAGGAAGCCGGAGATGATCTGCTCCTCCGCTTCTTCCTTGGTAAGGCCCAGGGTGCAGAGCTTCAGAATCTGCTCCCCGGCAATCTTGCCGATGGCCGCCTCGTGGATGAGGGCGGCGTCGATGTTGGAGGCCTCCAGGGCGGGAGAGGCGTTGACCCGCCCCTCGTCGGCCAGGATGGCATCGCACTCCGAATGGCCGGTGCACCGGTTCTCCCCCCGGATCCAGGAACGGAACTCCTGGTAGGAGTGGCCCTTGGCCACCGAACGGGAAACCAGGTCGCAGGCGGAATCCTCCCCCTTGAGGAGAACGTCAAAATCGGTGATGGCCTGTTCCTCCCCGTTGGTCATGATCCGCTCCCGCACCACCAGGCGGGCCCGGTCGGCCAGGGTGGCGGTGGTCTTCCGGTCGGAATGGTCCACCCCCCGCAGCTGGACGGTGTCCATCTCCATCACCGCGTCTTCCGCCAGGGTGATGGCCGTCACCGGGTCGATCTTCTTGGCGCCCTTGCCGCTGCCGGTGGCGATGTGCTTCTCTTTGTACACCACATGGGCACCCTTCTCCAGGAAGAACTGGTGGACGCCGTTGTGCCGCGCCTCCGAATCGTCGTCGCTGTGGACGCCGCAGCCGGCGACCACCACCACATCGGCCCCTTCGCCGATGTAAAAGTCGTTGAAGACCAGGTCGTCCAGGTCGCCGTGGGTCACGCAGGCGGGGATGTAAACCGTCTCCCCCTTGGTGCCGGGCTTGACCACAATGTCGATGCCCGGCTTGTCGGTCTTGGATGTAATGGTGATGTTGGCGGAGTTCTGGCGGCCGGCACACTGGCCGTCCTCCCGGATGTTAAAGGCCCCGGAAAAGGCGCCCTGAAAATCGGACACCATCCGCAGCAGTTCCTCGGTAATCTTGTTCATACGCGCGCCTCCTCTCGGCCCAGCGGGCAGCGGGCCTGCTTCTCATCTGCCAGCAGCATGGGCAGCACCTCCCGGCGGGGGCCGGCGGTGCGCACCCGCCCGTCGGCAATGACCACAATCTCATCGGCGATGGTAAGGATCCGCTCCTGATGAGAGATGATCAGCAGGGTGCCGGCACACTGGCTGCGCAGCTCCTGGAAGGTTTCCACCAGCCGGGCAAAGCTCCACAGATCGATGCCCGCCTCCGGCTCGTCAAAGATGGAAAGCTTGGCATTGCGGGCCAGCACCGAGGCAATCTCGATCCGCTTGATCTCCCCGCCGGAGAGGCCGGCGTTCAGCTCCCGGTCCACATATTCCCCGGCACACAGGCCCACCTTGCCCAGAAGGCCGCACAGTTCTTCTTCCCCCAGCTTCTTGCCGGCGGCCAGCTCCAGCAGGTCCCGGACCGACAGCCCCTTAAACCGCACCGGCTGCTGGAACGCATAGGCAATTCCTTTCCGGGCACGCTGGGTAATATCCAGAGAGGTGATGTCCTCCCCTTCAAAGAAAATCCGGCCGCTGCTGGGGGTCACCAGGCCGGCAATCAGCTTGGCCAGGGTAGTCTTGCCGCCCCCGTTGGGGCCGGTAACCACCACCAGCTTTCCCTCCTTGAGGGTGAAATCGATGTCCTTGATGATCCCTTCCCCATCCGGCGCGTCCCACACCAGGTGTTCCAATCTCAGCATAATTTCCACTTCCTTATGTTGGTCATTTCGGCTGCGGAAGAGGAAATCCCTTCCGCGGCAAAATGGAAAATCTCCCGCTACAATAGTATACTAATGTGGTATTTTTGTCAAGTACCCGGCTATTTTTTCTCCATTCACAAATTTGCCACATTTTTGTGTTCAATTTATGCTATAATTATAGTTATTATTTCTCGTTTTATAGATTGACTATCTAAATTTCTTTGCAAAAGGAGGTATCGTCATGGCGAGTAACCCCGATTATTGCGCCATTACACCGGAAATCGTCGCTCTCTCCCAGCTGGCGCAGAAGAACAACCAGATCAACCCTCAGGATTATATCACCTACGACGTAAAGCGGGGGCTGCGGGATCTGAACGGCAAAGGCGTGGTCGCCGGCCTCACCGAGATTTCGGACATCCAGTCCTTCCGCACCGAGAACGGCCAGCGGATTCCCTGCGAGGGAAAGCTGTATTACCGGGGCTATGACATCGAGGACCTGGTGGCCCACTCCCTGGAGGAAAAGCGATTCGGCTTTGAAGAGGCCGCTTACCTCTTAATGTTCGGCCAGCTGCCCACCAGGCAGGAGCTGGAAGACTTCTGCCGGCAGATCAGCTCCTACCGCACCCTGCCCACCAACTTTGTGCGGGATGTGATTATGAAGGCCCCCACCGGGGACATGATGAACAGCCTCTCCCGCAGCATCCTCACCCTTGCCTCCTACGACGACCGGGCTGCGGACATCTCCCTCCCCAACGTCACCCGCCAGTGCATGCAGTTGCTGGCCACCTTCCCCCTGCTGGCCGTCTACGGCTACCAGGCATACAACTACCGGGAAGGCAACAGCCTCTTCATCCACGCCCCTCAGCCCAACCTTTCTACTGCGGAGAATCTGCTCACCCTCCTGCGGGCCGACTCCAAGTACAGCTTCTGGGAGGCCCACATCCTGGACATCTGCCTCATGCTCCACGCCGAGCACGGCGGCGGCAACAACTCCACCTTCACCACCCACGTGGTCACCTCCTCGGGAACCGATACCTACTCCTGCATGGCGGCTGCTCTCGCCTCCCTGAAAGGGCCGCGCCACGGCGGCGCCAACATCAAGGTGATCCAGATGTTTGAGGACATGAAGGCCACCGTGAAGGACTGGAAGGACGAGGAGGAGATCAGCCGGTATCTGCAGGCCCTTCTGGACAAGCAAGCCTTCGACCGCAGCGGTCTCATCTACGGCATGGGCCACGCGGTCTACTCCCTTTCCGATCCCCGTGCCAAGATCCTCCGCTCCTTTGTGGAAACTCTCTCCCGGGAAAAAGGCCGCACCGAGGAATACGGCCTTTACACCCTGGTGGAGAAGCTGGCCCCCAAGGTTATTGCTGGGGAGCGGAAGATTTACAAGGGCGTTTCGGCCAATGTAGACTTCTACAGCGGATTTGTATACCACATGCTGGATCTGCCTT
>CAJFKV010000032.1 GCA_904387055.1 Candidatus Heteroruminococcus faecigallinarum
ACAGCAGGCAGGGATCCCCCCACTGCCAAGATGTAGAGAAGAAAACAGCAGTCACCAAGGCCCCTTTCCCGGATAAAAATCCCCTCACGCGGCACGAACGTAGACTACCGGTGTGCCTCCTCGGTCGGCCCGGCTAGGGAAGGATTTGTGCCGTGTAGTTTTCCACCACCTCTTGGAGACTCTGGGGAAAACAAGAAAGGGCTGCGTTTCCGCAACCCTGGGACATGTGCCTGCACTGTACTTAGAAGAATATGGATGATACCCGCAGACTAGACTGCC
Source organism: Candidatus Heteroruminococcus faecigallinarum (assembly GCA_904387055.1). Taxonomy (GTDB): domain Bacteria; phylum Bacillota; class Clostridia; order Oscillospirales; family Ruminococcaceae; genus Heteroruminococcus; species Heteroruminococcus faecigallinarum. The sequence goes on from CAJFKV010000032.1 coordinate 280, forward strand.
GGTGGTGATACCCTGGAGCAAAAACTCTGCTGGTTACCTGGTGACTTGTCAATCACGGCCCACGACAACCATCGCTTTCCGGTGATTGCCTCCTGGATAGGCACTCCCGTGCCTGATGAGGCTCTGCCCCCTAAAGACCCCCAAGCAACCCGCCGAACTGCGGCGGGTTGCTGTCACCCCCGCAGGGGAAAGCGGCAGAAGGCATACGCCCTGCCGCTTTTTGTATTCCCGTTTCTTCCTGCTAGCAAGTTTCCACTTGATGGGCGTGGCTCGGTGGCCATCCTGGTGTGTGGATGCAGTTCCATGTCAGAAGCATATTGGCGTCGGGTACTGCGCCAGGACGAATGGCGTGCAGTACCCCTAGGGAGCACGGAAAAAAACCGATCCTTGCCCGCTGTAAAAGAACGCCTCCGGAAATTGGGGGTCCAGGGGGGTGTCCCCCCTGGCGGGGTCCCGGGGCTGGCCCCGGGTGGAGGGATTGGGAAGGGAGGCTAGCCTCCCTTCCCTGGCTTTCTGGTGACTCTTTCTCCATAGAAAGAGTCACCCTGGGGGTGCGGGGCGCGGAGCGGCCCCGCATACGGCAGGGGCCGCCAAAGGCGGCCCAAAGGTACTTTTTCGAAAAAACTACCGATTCCCACCCACCCGCGGAAGCGTTGAGGAAAGTGGAAAGCCCGCAGGGCGGCCCAAAGGTTACTGCTGACGGCAGGCGTCCACAAACGCCGCAAAGAGCTTGCGGCTGTGGGGGTTCTCCGGCCCGAAGAACTCCGGATGCCACTGTACCCCCATGCAGAAGGGATAGTCCGGGGCCCACAGCCCCTCCACCAGTCCATCAGGCGTGCGGGCCATCGCCTTCATTCGGGGGGAAAGGCACTTGACCCCCTGGTGATGGCAGCTGTTGACCTCCAGCCGGTCAACCCCCAGCAGCTTTCCCAAGGGGCTGTCCTTCTCGATGGTCACCGGATGGATAGGCTCGTTGTAAGGTTTGGGATGCCGGTGACACACCTGGCTGCCCATCTGGCTGGGAAGATCCTGCCACAGCTCCCCGCCCAGATGGACGCAGAGAAGCTGGAACCCCCGGCAGATTCCCAGGACCGGTTTCCCCTGCTGCAAAAAGTCCTCCAGCAGCGGCTGTTCCAGCTTGTCCCGCTGGGGGCACAGCTCTTCACAACAGGGCAGCTTCTCCTGGCGGTACAGCGCCGGGTCAACATCCGGGCCGCCGGTCAGGAGCAGGCCGTCCAGGGCATCCCCCAAGGTCCGCAGGCTGTCCGGATCGCTGACAAGAGGAAGCATCACCGGCACGCCGCCCACCGCCTCCACACAGCGGAAATAACCGGGGAGCATCCAGTAGCTCTCCCGCTCCTCGTCGACCAGAGGAGCAACACCAATGAGGGGCTTGGAACGAGACATACAAACGCCTCCTTTGTGGTAACAGGCGAAAAAACGCCCTTCTTTTCTGTTTCAGCATACCATAAGGGAACACCGAAATGCAAGAATCCCATGGGCGGAACGCAAAAAATGTGGTATACTGAAGTCAGTTTGCTCAAGGGGCCAGTACAAAGGAGGAAATGGGATGGCGCGGTATTATTTGGCAGTGGACCTGGGAACGACTCATGTAAAAGCCGCTCTGGCCGGGGAGGACGGCCGGCTGGGGCCGGTCGTCTGCCGGGATACCCCTGTGTATACGCCCTTTGACGGGGCCAGCGAGATGGATATGGAGGAGACCTGGCAGCTCTTCTGCCAGGTGACCCGGCAGCTTCTGGACGGCCGCCGGGACCTGACCATCCTGGGGGTGGGCATCTCCGGCCTGGGGGAGGGCCTCTGGCCGGTGGCCGAGGGCGGACGGCCGGTGCGGCGCGCCATCCTGTGGAACGACGTGCGGGCGCGGGAGCTCTCTCTGGAGGACCCAAACCTGGACCGCCTGCTGGTGGACCGGGGGATCACCCCTCTCTTTCCCGGCGCCCCGCCGGTGATCCTACGGTGGCTGAGGGAACGGGAACCGGAGTCCTACCGGCGGGTGCGGTGGGGCTGCCACAGCAAGGACTGGCTCAACTTCCGCCTCACCGGCACAATGGCCACCGACTACAGCGACGCCTCCACCGCCACGGTGGAGGTCCGCCGCCGGGAGTACTACCTCCCCCTCTTTGACCGGCTGGGCATTGGGGACAAGAAGAACTCGATGCCTCCCCTTTTTCCCTCCTCCCATGTGGTGGGAACGGTGAACCGGCAGGGTGCCCGGGAAAGCGGCATTCCTCAGGGTACGCCGGTCATTGCCGGCGCCCTGGACGCCGCCGCAATCGCCCTGGGGGCCGGCGTACTGGAAGAAGGGGACGCCTGCACCGTTTTTGGCACCTGCCTAGCCAACGAGATGCTGATCGGGGAGGAGCAGCTGGACTTCTCCCAAACCTGCGGCAGCCACCTTCTCTCCGCCCTGCCGACGGGGTACCTGCGGATGATGGGCACCACCAGCGGCTGCGGCTGCCTGGACTGGGCCCGCCGGCTGCTGGCCCCCGATCTCTCCTACCAAGAGCAGGAGGCGCTGATCGAGACCGTTCCTCCAGGAAGCGACGGGGTGGTGTGGCATCCATACCTGTCCGGCGAGCGGGCCCCCTTCAAAGACGCCTTTGCCACCGGGGGCTTCTTCGGCCTGCGGGCCGGCCAGGGACGGGGGCATCTTCTGCGGGCCGCCTACGAGGGGCTCATCTGCTCCCTGGCCGATTGCTACGACCACCTGCCTCCCGTCGCCGGCCGCTGCTGGCTGGCGGGGGGCGGAACCCAGAGCGCCCTCCTCTGCCGGATGACCGCCAGCGTTCTGGGGCGGGAGGTCCTGCGCCGTCCGGAAAAGGAGCTGGGCCTTCAGGGGATAGCGGCCCTTCTCCGGCTGGGGGTGGAAGGGAAGCCCCTCTCTCTCCCCGAGGGACCGATCCAGCGGTTCCAGCCGGAGGAGGCCCTGGCCCGAGGGCTGGAGAAGAGCCGCGCCCTCTACTCCGCCGCCCGGGAGGCGGTGTCCCCCTGGTGGACCCTTCTTCGCCGGGGCTGAACCCTCCGCCGGGGACGCGAGGCTCGTCCTCCGGAGGTTCCCAAAAGAAAAAGGAGAGCGGCAGCTGCCGCTCTCCTTTTTCTTTTGGGAAGATGGGAACACAAGGCTACTCCAGCTCCGGCCAGCCGGCGGGAAGGGGCAGGCCGATCTCGTAGGGGGAGTTGGTGGGATCGTTGAGGCTCGCCAGGTACTCGTTGGCCAGCACAAAGGCCGGGTGCAGCCCCCGGGACCGGCAGTACTGGGCCAAAGGCCCCACATCCCAGCCCTGGGAAAGGATCTTGGCCTTGCAGCAGAGGTACCGCCCCCCCGGGATGGTGAACAGGTAGGGGGAATCGGGCATGTCCGGCTCCTCCCGGATGCACACCGTGGACGCCACCGGGTAAAACCGGTTGTCCAGCAGGTGGTCCAGGTCCAGCAGATAGCCATAGGGGTTGAGGAGCTGGCAGTTCTGAAAGGGAGGCGACGACGCCACCCGCCGCAGCTCCATGTCCATGGTATACATGGCGTCGTCCCCGTCGCAGGGGACCCGCAGAACCGTCATGGAGGGCTGCTCCTTGATGTACAGATGATTGTCCACCACCATGCTGCGGGAGTATTCCAAAAAATCCACCAGCCACTGGACATCCTGCCGCTGGTCCTGCAGGCGGCGCGCCTCCTCTTCCAGGGCATGGTTCTGCTCCCGCAGCAGCTCCTCCAGCCGCTCCAGATCCTTCGACTGGAACACGTCTTTCAAGTCCTTGAGGGAAAGGCCCACGTTCTTGTACCGCTTGATCTTGTCGATGAAGGAAAACTGGCTGTAGGCATAGTACCGGTAACCAGTATCCGGATCGATGTGCATGGGCTTGAGCAGCCCAATTTCATCGTAATGACGCAGGCTCTTGATGGACACATCGTTCAGCCGTGCCGTCTCACCGATGGAGTAGAGATCCTCCATAGTCAGCACCACCATTTCTTGTCATTCTTCACAAAAAACCGTCGGATTTTTTTGCCTTGACCATCCCACAAGGGGATGGTTTAGACTGGGACACAGTCAGAAGAGGCGCCGCCGGCAGCAGCAGGGATCCCCTGCCGGGGCCCTCTTTCCCACGTGCAAGCCTGTTTATTATTTCTATTATAGAGGAGGTTAGAAGCTGTGTCAAAAGAAAGTTTGCCTGATCTGCAGCTGGACACGCTCCTGATTCACGCCGGCCACAGTGCCGACCCCACCACCCGGGCGCTGGCCCAGCCCATCTACCAAACCGCCACCTTCGGGTTTGATACGGTGGACGAGATGAACAGCTCCTGGGACCGCACCGGCCTGGTCTACTGCCGGGAGGGCAGCCCCACCGTCTATGCCCTTCAGGACAAGCTGGCGGCCATTGAGGGAGGTGAAGCAGCCATCTGCGCCAGCTCCGGCATGGGCGCCATCTGCTCCGCCCTGCTCACCATCCTGAAGCAGGGGGATCATCTCCTTTGCTCGGAGGAGGTCTTTTCCCACAGCGGCGTCTTTGTAAAGGAGCTGCTTTCCGAAAAGATGGGCATCCAGGTGAGCTATGCGGACTTCCGGGATGTGGAGGACGTGATGCAGAAGATCCGGTCCAACACCGCCGTCCTCTTCACCGAGACGCCTTCCAATCCTTCCCTGGGCCTGGTGGACATCAAGGCCATCGCCAAGGTTGCCAAGGAGAACGATTGTCTCCTCATTGTAGACAGCACCTTTGCTCCTCCGCCCATCCAGCGTCCCCTCTCTCTGGGCGCGGATCTGGTAGTCCACAGCCTCACCAAGTACATCAACGGCCATGGAGACACCCTGGGCGGCGCGGTCATCGGCCCCAAGGAGATCATTGAGAAGATCCACTGGCCCGGCATGCCCAGCTATACCGGCGCGTGCCTCTCCCCCTTTAACGCCTGGCTCATTATGCGGGGGATGATGACCCTGGATATGCGGGTCCGCAAGCACAGCGAGAACGCCCTGGCCATCGCCCAGTTCCTGGAGGGCCATCCCCTGGTGGAGCGGGTCAACTATCCCGCCCTGGAGAGCCATCCCCAGCACGCCCTCTGCCTGTCCCAGATGAACGGCATGGGCGGCGGCATCGTTTCCTTCTGGCTGCGCAAGGGGATCGGCGGCATGGACCTGGAGACAGCGGACAAGAAGCTGCTGGATGCCACCAAGCTGATGACCATTGCTACCTCCCTGGGCGAGGGCTGCACCCTCATCCAGATCGAGCACAACGGCATGATCCGCATCGCCGTGGGCCTGGAGAACAAGGAGGACCTGATCCGGGATCTCTCCCAGGCGCTGGACGGCCTCACCAAGTAGAAAAACGGTTGGAAGAGGAACCGTTTTTATGGATACTGATGAAAGGAAGAGTAACATGTCCGAAAAGAAAAAGATTGACTGGAAAAAGTACCTGATAATCTTCATTATCGCCAGCGGTACCACCGTCATGTACAACCTCCCCTATTTGAAGTCCACCTTCTACGATCCCATGCGGGAGGCGCTGGGCCTCAGCCATCAGGAGCTGGGCAATCTGATCAGCATGTACGGCATCCTGGCCACCATCCTGTATTTCCCCAGCGGCTTCCTGGCCGATAAGTTCTCTGCCAAGAAGCTTCTCTCCTTCTCCCTGATCGCTTCCGGCGTGTTGGGATTCTATTTTGCCACCTTCCCCTCCTACGGGGCGCTGCTCTTCATCTTCGCCGCCTGGGGTGTCACCACCATCTTTACCTTCTGGGCTGCCTCGGTCAAGGTAGTGCGGATGCTGGGCGACAAGGACGAGCAAGGCAAGCTCTTCGGCTTTAACGAGGGCCTGTCCGGTATCGCCGGAATCGTGGTTTCCTTTATCGGTCTGTATCTGTTCGAAACCTTCTCCGATGTGACCATCGGCTTCAAGTATGTGGTGTGGATGGATTCCGCCCTGTCTATCCTGTGCGGCGTGCTCCTCTTCTTCATCATCAAGGAGAAGAAGGTGGAAGGTGTGGACAAGGTGGGCCTGCGGGAAACCCTCAGCGCCGTCAAGCTGCCCAAGGCATGGCTCATCGGCGGCATCATCTTCTCCACCTACATGGTCTTCTCTTCCCTCACCTACCTGAACCCCTACCTGAGCGATATTTTCCTGGTTTCCTCTGCGGTTATCGGCGCTCTGGCCATCATCCGTACCTACGCCATCAAGCTGGGGGCTTCTCCTCTGGCCGGTATCATCGTGGACAAGGTTGGTTCTTCCATCCAGGTCATGAAGGTGGGCTTTGTAGGCGTCGCCGCCTGCGAGCTGATCTTCCTGCTTCTGCCCCGTCAGCAGAGCCTGGGCGTTGTGGCCATCCTGATGATGCTGGTCCTGAGCATCGTGATCTTTGGCTTCCGGGGCATCTACTTTGCCACCGTGGCCGAGTCCAACATCCCGGTCAAGATCTCCGGCGGCGTTATCGGCCTGGCCTCTTTCGTAGGCTTCTGCCCCGATGCCTTCTTCTACACTCTGGTGGGCGGCTGGCTGGATCAGAGCGACGCGGGCTACACCTACCTGTTTGCCCTCTGCCTGGCCTGCTCCATTCTGGGCTTCGCCTGCTGCGTGGCTCTCCACAAGATGAACCAGAAGGAGAAAGCTGCGGCTTCTCAGGCTGCGTAACCTTCCTTATCCTCTCGGACACACAAAACACCGCCGCGCCGGGCCGATTGCTGCTCCGGCGCGGCCCCCTGTTGTCTGCCCCTTTTGGGAAGCGGCAGCGGGGATAACACCATGTTTACAATAATAGGAGGTACACCATGCATATCTTGGATATCTTGGGCGTGCTGTTGATCTTCGCGGTCCTGATCTTTGTGGGATACCGATCCTACAAGCAGGTGGAAAACGTCAAAGACTTCACGCTGGCCGGCCAGCGTTTGGGCCGGATTCAGATCGGCTTCAGCCAGGCAGCCACCGAGTTTGGCGGCAGCAGCCTGGTGGGCGCTATGGCGCTCTGCTATACGGCCGGTATTGCCGGCGCTTGGTGGGACTGGTCGGCTGTGCCGGCCCTGGTCATTCTGGGCATCTTCTTTGTGGGGCGGATTCGCCTGCCCAACATGGTCACCATCACCGATTTCTTTGAGCGCCGGTATGACCGCCCCACCCGCACCCTTGCCTCGGTCATGCATATCCTGGCCATTACCGCCCAGCTGTGCACCCAGTTCACCGTGGGGGCAGTTGCCCTCAACGGCGTTCTGGGCATTCCCAAGATGGCCGGCATCCTGCTCAGCGTGGTCTTCGTACTGCTGTATACCATGGCCGGCGGCCTGATTGCCGACGTCAACGCAGACGTGGTGCAGTTCATTGTCATTGTGATCTCCCTGGGTGTGGCAGTGCCGGTATCCCTGTCCAAGGTAGGCGGCTTTGCCGGGCTGGCCGAAACCCTCCCTCCGGAGTTCCTCAGCTTCGGCAACATTGACGGGGCCACCGTTATCTCCTGGTGCCTCTTCTGCTTCTTCACCTATGCCACCAACCAGCACTACATCCAGCGGGTATTTGCTTCCAAGGACCGCGCCACCGCCCGCTTCTCCTTCCTCTTCACCGGCGGGGCCTACTTTGTCTATGGCCTGGCGGTTGCCATCCTGGGGGTGTGCATCGTGGTGCTGCTCCCCGGCCTGGAAGATCCCAACATGGGGTATTCCCTCCTCATCAAGAACTACATGCCTGCAGGGCTGGCGGGACTGACCCTGGGCGGCATTTTCGCGGCCTCCATCTCCACGGCCGACTCCATGCTGCTGGCGGCATCCACCCTGTTCTTCAACGACATCTACCAGCCCATCATCAAGAAGGGCCGGCCCACCACCGAAAAGGAATCCCTGCGCACCATCCGCATTGTCACCGTTATCACCTGCATCCTCTCGGTGGGCATCGCCCTGATGATGACCAACATCATCGACATCATGTACCTGGGCGGGCTGTTCTATTCCACCGCCGTCTTCTTCCCCCTGATCATCGGTCTGTGGTGGAAGAGAGCCACCGCTCCCGCCGCTCTCATCTCGATGGTCGCGGCCGTGGTGGTGGGGCTGGTGTCCGAGTTTTTCCTGGCGGGCCAGGCCCCCGGCATTCTGGGCCTCCCCTCCAACGTGATGGCGGCTTCCACCAGCCTGATCCTCTTTGTCATCATCTCCCTGCTTACCCCGCCTCCCAGCGAGGAGAAGCTGGCCTTCCTGTCCGGCTACAAGGAGATGAAATAAATCCCGTTCCACTCCCACTTTTTTGAACGGGACTGTATCAAGGGCCGCCCGGAGGGGCGGCCCTGTTGCTTTTTTCGGACGTAGGGGCGGCGCCCTCCCCAGGGGAGTTTCCCGTGTCCGAAAGGAACGTTGGCACTCTATATGCTCGAGTGCTAATTTCTTTGTAAATAAATTGTGAAATCCCTTGACAAGAGGTGGGGGCCGTGGTACATTATAGATGTTGGCACTCATAGATTAAGAGTGCTAACATTACGGATGAAAAGGACGGTGACAATCGTGGAGCTGGACGCACGGAAACTGCGGGTCCTGGGCGCGATTGTGGAAACCTATATTCGCACCGGCGATCCGGTGGGGTCCAAATGGGTGGCCCAGCAGCTGGGCGGCCTGGTCTCGCCGGCAACCATCCGCAACGACATGGCAGCCCTCTTTGACATGGGGCTGATCGAGCAGCCCCATACCTCCTCCGGGCGGATTCCTTCCCATCTGGGGTTCCGGGTGTACATTGACCGGCTGATGCCGGTTACCCCCCTCTCCCAGGAGGAGAAGGACCAGATCAACGCCATCTTCAACGTCCTCAACCCGGACCCGGACCGTCTGCTGGAGGACGCGGCGAAGGTGCTGGCCCGCCTCACCGGCTGTGCAGCCGTCTGCACCACCTACATCCCCCAGGGGGTGACGGTGCGGCAGCTGAACCTGATCGGGGTCGGCAGCCGGACGGTGGTGATCCTGCTGGTCGCTTCCAACGGAATCATCAAAAACAAGGTGTGCCGGGTGGACTTCAACGTTACCCAGGAGCTGCTCACCTTCTTCAACAGCTTTGCCGCCGGCAGGCTGGTGGGGATGAGCATCAACGACCTGGCCGAAGGGTACCTGAGCGCCGCCTCGGTGGCGCTGGGGGAATATGCCCAGGTGTTCAATTCCATCCTTTCCGCCATCTTCGACCTGTGCCGGGAGGTAAGCGGCGGCCAGTACTACCAGTCCGGCGCGTCCAACCTGTTGGCCTACGACGAGCTGCGCCAGGGCGCCAGGGACGTGTTCCAGCTGCTGCAGAACCGGGCGGCGGTGTGGGAGATGATCTTCTCCCAGCAGAAGGAGCCCCTCCAGATCCGGGTGGGGCGGGAAAACCCCTCCCAGGAACTGGCCGACTTTTCCCTGATGGTCTGCCGCTACAACATCGACAAGGACAACACCGGGGCAATCGGAATCCTGGGGCCGGTGCGGATGGATTACGCCCGGCTGGTGCCTCACCTGGAATATTTCGCCCAGACGCTGGGCAAGCTGCTGGCCGACACCATGGACGGCCACTGAGCCGTTTTCCGGCCCATCTTGAAAGGAGCTGATCCGCATTGTCCAAGGACAATAAACAACAGAACACCCAGCCGCCGGAGGAACCGGCGAAGGAGGTCCCCGAGACCGAAGAAACCTCCTGCCCGGAGGGCGACCCTTCCCAGGCGCCCCTGCCGGAGGAAACACCCGAACCCAGCGAGCTGGAAAAGGCCCAGGCGGAGATCGAGCGGCTCAACGATCAGCTGCTGCGGACGCTGGCCGAATATGACAATTACCGCAAGCGCAGCACCCGGGAGCGGGAGGCCCTCTACCCTGAGGCGGAGGCCGGCATCCTCGTCAAGGTGCTGCCGGTGATGGACAACTTCCAGCGGGCCATGGAAGCCCCCTGTACCGACGAAAAATTCAAAGAAGGGATGGAGATGATCCTCCGCGCCTTCCAGGATACCCTCAAGGGCCTTGGGGTGGAGGAGATTGGAGAGGAAGGCGAGCCCTTTGATCCTCTCAAGCACAACGCGGTAATGCATGTGGAGGACGATTCCCTGGGAGAAAACGTCGTCGCCCAGGTCCTTCAGAAAGGCTACCGCCGGGGGGACCGGGTTCTCCGGTTCGCCATGGTAACAACCGCAAATTGAGCAAATGACCGGGAAACCGGATTCTATAGCTAAACAATCAACCAAATTTTATACTTGTAGATCGTGCCCCCCGGGCACGGAGGAGGAATGTTTTATGGCAAAGATTATCGGCATTGACCTGGGTACCACCAATTCCTGTGTATCGGTGATTGAAGGCGGCGAGGCCGTCGTCATCCCCAACGCGGAAGGCGGGCGGACCACCCCCTCGGTGGTTGCTTTCTCCAAGACCGGCGAGCGGATGGTGGGCCAGGTGGCCAAGCGCCAGGCCATCACCAACCCGGAACGGACCATCTCGTCCATCAAGCGCCATATGGGCAGCAACTATAAGGTGACCATCGACGGCAAGAACTACACCCCCCAAGAGATTTCGGCCATGATCCTGCAGAAGCTGAAGGCGGATGCAGAGGCCTATCTGGGCGAGAAGGTGACCGAGGCGGTCATCACCGTCCCCGCTTACTTTACCGATGCCCAGCGGCAGGCCACCAAGGACGCCGGCAAGATCGCCGGTCTGGATGTCAAGAGAATCATCAACGAGCCCACCGCTGCGGCCCTGGCCTACGGCGTGGACAAGGAACAGGATCAGAAGATCATGGTCTTCGACCTTGGCGGCGGCACCTTCGATGTGTCCATCATTGAGATGGGCGACGGGGTGCAGGAGGTGCTGGCCACCGCCGGCAACAACCACCTGGGCGGCGACGATTTTGACGACCGGATCATCACCTACCTGGCCGACGAGTTCAAGAAGGAAAACGGCATTGACCTGCGGGGCGACAAGATGGCCATGCAGCGGCTGAAGGAAGCCGCCGAGAAGGCGAAGATCGAGCTGTCCGGCATGACCACCGCCAACATCAACCTGCCCTTCATCACCGCCGACGCCACCGGACCCAAGCACCTGGACGTCACCCTGACCCGGGCCAAGTTCAACGAGCTGACCGCCGACCTGGTGGAGGCCACCCTGGGGCCGGTGCGTCAGGCCATGAGCGACTCGGGCCTGAGCACTTCCCAGATTGACAAGGTGCTGCTGGTGGGCGGTTCCAGCCGGATTCCCGCCGTGCAGGAAGAGGTCCAGAAGATCATGGGCAAGGAGCCCTTCAAGGGCATCAACCCCGACGAGTGCGTGGCCATGGGCGCTGCCATCCAGGGCGGCGTGCTGGGCGGCGATGTGAAGGGTCTGCTCCTGCTGGATGTCACCCCCCTGTCCCTGGGCATCGAGACCCTGGGCGGCGTCTTCACCAAGGTGATCGACCGGAACACCACCATCCCCACCAAGAAGAGCCAGATCTTCTCCACCGCGGCCGACGGCCAGACCTCGGTTGAAGTGGTGGTTTACCAGGGCGAGCGCCAGATGGCGGCCGACAACAAGAAGATCGGCGATTTCCGTCTGGACGGCATCCCCGCCGCTCCCCGCGGCGTGCCGCAGATCGAGGTCTCCTTCGACATCGATGCCAACGGCATCGTCCATGTATCCGCCAAGGATCTGGGCACCGGCAAGGAGCAGCAGATCACCATCACCGCCTCCTCCAACATGTCCAAGGAGGACATCGACAAGGCGGTGAAGGACGCGGAGCAGTATGCCGAGGTGGATAAGAAGCGCCGGGAGGAGATCGATACCCGCAACGCTGCCGATCAGATGATCTACACCACCGAGAAGTCCATCGCCGACCTGGGCGACAAGATCCCCGCCGGCGACAAGACCGACCTGGAGGCCAAGGTCAACACCCTGAAGGAAGCGGTCAAGGGCAGCGACATCCAGGCCATCAAGAACGCCCAGGAGGACCTGCAGAAGAAGTTCTACGAGGTAACCTCCAAGGTGTACCAGCAGCAGGCTCCTCAGCAGGGTCCCGACATGGGCAACATGGGCGGCAACCCCGGCGGTGCTGCCGGCGGCAGCACCCCCAACGGGGACGGCTATGTGGACGCCGATTTCCGCGAGGTTGACGAGAACGACAACAAGTAACCTCCCCGCTCTGCCAAGGGCAGGGCGCCGGAACACCGGGCAGGATGGGGCTTTTGAGCTCCATCCTGCATGCCGTGTCCGGGGGCCGGCGGGGGAAGTCCCCTTCGGGGCTTGTATTGGGCCGTTCATTTGTGATAGAATGAAGGCCGGCTGTGCCGGGAGGGGCGGTTCCTCCGCAATGGCGATTCCAACGATGGAAGGTGAGACAGTTGCCTGAAAAACAGGATTACTACGAGGTACTGGGGGTCCAGAAGGGCTGTTCCGAGGATGAGCTGAAAAAAGCTTACCGCAAGATGGCCAAGAAGTACCACCCGGATATGAACCCCGGCGACAAGGACGCCGAGGCAAAATTCAAAGCGGTCAACGAGGCATACGAGGTCCTTTCCGACCCGCAGAAGCGGGCCCGGTACGACCAGTTCGGCCATGCGGGGGTGGATCCCAATTTCGGCGCCGGTACAGCAGGCGCCGGTACAGCAGGCGCCGGCGGCTTTGGCGGCGGATTCTCCGGTGGCTTCGGCGATTTGGGAGATATTTTCGGGGATCTGTTTGGCAGCGGATTCGGCTTTGGCGGGTCCAGCCGTGCCCGGGACCCCAACGGGCCCATCCGGGGCAACGACATTACCACCGAGCTTCCCCTCTCCTTCATGGAGGCGGCCAAGGGCTGTAAAAAGGAGATCACCATTGCCCGGCTGGAGACCTGCGCCGCCTGCGGCGGCTCCGGAGCCGAAAAGGGCACCACCGCCGAGACCTGTCCCGACTGCGGCGGTTCCGGCCAGGTGCGGGTCCAGCAGCGCACCCCCTTTGGGGTGATCCAATCGGTGCGCACCTGCTCCCGCTGCGGCGGCAAGGGCAAGATCATCCGGAACAAGTGCCCCAAGTGCGGCGGCATGGGCCGGGTGCGGGTCAGCAAGCGGCTGGAGGTCAACGTCCCCGCCGGCATCGACAACGGCCAGACCTTTGTTCTGCGGGGCCAGGGGGACCACGGCGTCAACGGAGGGCCCCAGGGGGATGTGGACGTCACCGTGTCGGTCCGGCCCGATCCCCTCTTCGAGCGGGACGGCTACGATGTGCGGTGTGACATTCCCCTCACCTTTGCCCAGGCGGCACTGGGGGACGAGATCACCGTCCCCACCATCGACGGCAAGGTGAAATACAAGGTGCCGGAGGGCACCCAGAACGGTACCGTCTTCCGCCTGCGGAACAAGGGTATCCAGTATGTCAACGGCCGGGGGCGGGGCGACCAGTATGTCCGGGTCTATGTGGAGGTTCCCCGCAATCTGACCGCCAAGCAGCGGGATGCCCTGCGGGAATTTGAAGAAGCCACCAACGACCGCAACTACGAAAAGCGCCGCAGCTTTTTTGACAAGATCAAGGACGCGTGGGAAGGAAAATCCTGACCACCCCACCCATAAGGACACGGGCCGCCCCTCTGGGGGCGGCCCGTTTTCTGCACCCTCCGGCAGGGGGGCGGCTCCCCTTCCCCCTTGCAAGGCTTGTCCCCCAAGGACCCATGGGGTATAATAAAGAAAAACACCCTGGAAGAACGCAGATCCGGCCCAGCCGGATAGGAAGGAGCAGCTATGGATCAACATTGGACCGAACTACAGGTATCGGTGCCTGCGCAGGAGGTGGACACCGCCGCTGCCATCGCCCAGATGGTGGTCCCCTACGGCATCTACATTGAGGATTATTCCGACCTGGTGACCGAGGCCCCCCGCATCGCCCACATCGACCTGATCGACGAGGACCTGCTGGCCAAGGACCGGGAGACGGCGATCATCCATATTTACATCAACCCGGAGGAAAATCCCGCCGAGGCCATCTCCTACCTGACCCGCCAGCTGGACCGTCAGCAGATTCCCTACCAGCTGGGCACCGGCTCGGTGAAGGAGGAGGACTGGGCCTACGGCTGGAAGAAATACTACCACCCCACCCTCATCGGGCAGCGGGTAGTGGTCTGCCCCACCTGGGAGGACTACCAGCCCCAGGGGGACCAGGTGGTGGTGCGCCTGGACCCGGGGCTCGCCTTCGGCACCGGCACCCACCAGACCACCCGCCTGTGCATCCGCCAGCTGGAGCGGTATGTGGTCCCCGGATGCTCCCTGCTGGACATGGGCTGCGGCAGCGGCATCCTCTCCATGGTGGCGCTGGCACTGGGCGCCGGCAGGGCCGTGGGGATCGACATCGACCCCACCGCCGCCCGCATCGCCCGGGAGAATGTGGAGCAGGCCGGCCTGAACCAGGGACGGTTTGCCGCCCTTTGCGCGGATGTCATCCAGGACACCACCCTTCCCGGCAGGATCGGCACGGGGTTTGACCTGATCGCCGCCAACATTGTGGCCGACGCCATCGTCGCGGTCTGCCCCTCCTTCCCCACCTTCCTCCGCCCGGGGGGAACGGTCATCACCTCCGGCATCATCTCGGAGCGGATGGGGGAGGTCTCCGCCGCCCTGCGGGCCCAGGGGCTGGAGATTGTGGAAGAGCAGGAGTCGGAGGGCTGGGCGGCGGTTATCGCCCGCCTGCCCCAGTAAGGAGGGCCCCATGCCCAGATTCTTTGTACCGCCCTTTGCAGGGGACACAGCCGTCCTCACCGGGGAGGACGCCCATCACCTGGCCAAGGTCCTTCGGGCCCGGGTGGGGGAGGCGGTGGACCTGTGTGACGGGGAAGGGACCGACTACCGGTGTGTCGTCCACAGTTTCTCCCCCCAATCGGTGACCCTCCAGGTGGTGGAGAGAACCCCCTCCCAGGGGGAGCTTCCACGGCAGGTGACCCTGTACCAGGCCCTCTGCAAGGGGGACAAAATGGAGCAGATCCTCCAGAAGGCGGTGGAGTTGGGGGTGGGGCGGATGGTGCCGGTCATCACCGCCCGGTGCGTCTCCCTTCCCGACCGCCGCTCCCTGGAGAAGAAACGGGAGCGGTGGCAGAAGATCGCCCTGGCCGCGGCCCAGCAGTCCGGCCGGGGGCTTGTCCCCTCGGTGGAGCCGGCCCTCTCCTTCGGCGAGGCGGTGGCGGCCATGGCCCGGGAGGAGGCCATCCTCTTCTACGAAAAAGCCACCCGCCCCCTGGGGGAACTGCTGTGCCGGGAGGGAGGCCCCCTCTCCATCATGACCGGCCCCGAGGGGGGATTTGCAGAGGAGGAAGCCCGCGCCGCCGCGGAGGCGGGAATCGCCCTGTGCTCCCTCGGCCCCCGGATTCTTCGGTGTGAAACCGCTCCCCTGGCGGCTTTGGCCATCATCGGGGCGGCGTGGGAACTGTTGTAATTTCCGGCCTTCGGTGGTACAATAATAGTATCCTATTTTTCGGAAAAGGAGTGACCTCCGTGCTGATCCTCCGCCCCGAGTCCCGCTCCCAACACAGCGCCGTGCGCCACATCCACGAGCTGGCCTTCGGCCGGCCGGACGAAGCCCGGCTGGTGGACAAGCTGCGGGAACAGGCAGACTTTCTCCCCCACCTTTCCCTGGTGGCCCAGCAGGACAAGGAACCGGTGGGCCACCTTCTCCTCTCCCCCATTCAGATCGTGGACGGGGAGATCTCCCACCCTGCCCTGGCCCTGGCGCCCCTGGCCGTCCTGCCCGATTATCAGAACCAGGGCATCGGCAGCCAGCTGATGCGGTATGCCCTGGACCGGTGCCAGGAATACGGCCACACCGTCGTCATTCTGCTGGGGAGTCCCCGGTACTACAGCCGGTTCGGCTTCGAGATGGCGGTCCCCCACGGCATCCTCCCACCGGACCCCCAGTGGGAGAGCGCCTTCCAGGTCTGGTGTGCCGACTCCCGCCAGCTGGAGGCCATCAAGGGCACCGTGGTCTATCCGCCTCCCTTTTTGGAGGTATAGCTCCCGATCCACACGCGCCAAAAGGCCGGGCAGTGCCCGGCCTTTTTCTGCTGCCTGGAAAACGGGGGCTACTGCCCCTGGACAGGGTGGCTGCGGAAATATTCCCGGTTGCTGCGGCAGATGGGGTCGCCGGGCTTGTATTCCTCCGCCCGGTTGTTCCAGTAGACCGACCGCTGCCGGTCCCCCAACCGGTCCCAGCAGACGCAAAGCTGGATGGCCGGCAGGTACCCGTAGCAGTCCCGCTGCACAAAGCCGCCCCGCCGCTCCTCCCGGGGGCGGGAGAGGGCCGTTTCGTACCAATAGGCCGCCTGGCGGGGCCGGCCCTCCTCCAGGAACACCTTGCCCAGATCGCAGCAGATTTCCGCCCGGGGCAGGTCCAGGGAGAAGCTGCAAAGGAGGGCGCCCACCGCTTCTTCCCGGCGTCCCAGGGCCAGCAGGCAGTCGGACAGGGTCCGGCAGGACTCGATGCGGTTCTCGATCCATCCGTCCGGCCGCCGGAAAAACGCTTCCAGCTCCCGGGCCGCCTCCTCATACCGCCCATGGTAGTACAGCTCCCGCCCGTAGTAGAACCGCTCCCGCGGGCCAAAGGGTTCCCCCTCCTCCTTCATCTTCTCAAAGATCCGCAGGTTCCGGTCCAGGTCGCCGGGGTCCTCCTTCCGGTGGGTCACGGCTGCGTCCCCGTAGAGGATGGTCCCCGCCGGGGAAATGGCCTCGTGGATCCTTCCTTTCCACCGCAGGCCGCTGTCCCGCCGGATCAGCCGTTCCCGGTAGTAGGAAAAGGTGGGGTTCCCGTCCCGGTCAAAGGCGGTGTGGTAGGGCAGCATCACCACCGTGGGGGCTTCCTCCTCCATCCGCCGGCGCAGGACCCGGAACCGTTCCCGGTCCTCCTCCAGCAGGAGGTCGTCCCCGTCCAGCCAGAAAAGGTAATCCCCCTCCCCCTGGTCAAAGGCGAAGTTCCTGGCGGCGGCAAAATCGTCCACCCAGGGAAACTCCAGCACCTTGTGGGCATAGCGGGCGGCAATCTGCCGGGTGTTGTCCCGGCTTCCCGTGTCCACCACGACAATCTCCTCCACCAGGTCCTGGACAGACTCCAGGCACCGGGCCAATACCGGTTCCTCGTCCCGCACGATCATGCACAAGCTGATTGTCATCGGCCAATTCCTCCCCTTTTGCGGGTCCCGCCCGCTCTTCCAGCCTATGCGGCGGAAATCTCCCTGGTGACAAAAGGAGCCCTCCCCCGGCAGCCGAGGGAGGGCTCTGTTGGCAAAAGGGGAACCGGTTAGTCGTTGAGCAGCTGGAAGGCCGACTGGGACAGAACGGCCGCCGTCTGGGCAAGGACCCGCTCGTCCATCTGGAAATGGGAGTTGTGCAGGGGCATGGGGGGGAAGAGGTCGTCGTTCATCGCCCCCACATACAGGAAGGTGGAAGGCACCGCCCGGGCAACAAAGCAGTAGTCCTCGCCGCCCATGAACTTCTTGAACTGGGAGACCACCCCGTCCTCCCCCACGATCTTGGCAGCGGCTTCCCGGACCTTCTGGGTCACCGCCGGATCGTTCATCACCGGGAAGGAGAGGGCCTCGTAATAGAAGTCGTAGCTGCCGCCGTACAGCTGGGTGATGGCCTTGCAGCTGTTCTCCAAAAACTCCTTGGCCTGCTGGCGGATCTCCGGCCGGAAGCTGCGCACCGTCCCTTCCAGGACACACTCGCCGGCCACAGCGCCCCGGCTGGTGCCCGCCTCCATCTTGCACACCGACAGCACCACCTCGTCACAGGCGTCGCTCAGGCGGGAGACAAAGCTGGACAGCTGGTTGTACACCTGCACCCCCATGTTGAGGGCGTCGATCCCGTTCTGGGGATAGGCGCCGTGGGTGCCCTTGCCGTGGAGGGTCAGCTTGAAGAAGTCCGGGTTGGCGGTCACCGGGCCGTCCTGGATAATCAGCTTGCCCACCGGCATATCCGCCGATACATGGGCCGCCATGGCCATATCCACCTTTGGGTTCTCCAGAAGTCCCTCGTGGATCATTTCATCGGCGCCGCCGGGGGCCTCCTCCGCCGGCTGGAACATGAACTTCACATTGCCGCAGAGGTCTTCCTTCAAACGGGAAAGGATCATGGCGGTGCCCAGCAGCCAGGTGGTGTGGGCATCGTGGCCGCAGGCGTGCATCTTCCCGTCACAGGTGGAGCGGTAGGGCAGGTCGTTTTCCTCCTGGACCGGCAGGGCGTCCATATCCGCCCGGATGAGGAGGGTCTTGCCCGGCTTGCCGCCCTTCAGCAGGCCCACCACGCCGGTGGCAAAGAAGTTCCGTTTTACCTCCAGGCCCAGCTCCTCCAGGGTATCGGCCACCAGCTTGGCGGTCCGCTCCTCCTGGAGACCCAGCTCCGGGTGGCTGTGGATGTCCCGGCGGATCTGGATCAGCCGGGGCTCTATCTCCTTGGCAATGGCCAGAATTTTCTCGGTCATGAATTTTTCTCCTTTCTTGCATACAGAATAACCGGCCCGCAGGGCAAGGGCCCCGCGAGCCGGTGGGGAATCGCTGGGATGGGGATGCCCGTTCCCCGCTCCGGCTCCGAAGAGCCGGCGGACAATCTTGGAAGATTAGAAGGGACCCCAGTTGATGGCAACGGCGATGGCCAGGAAGATCCAGCCTACCAGGTAAACGCCGGCCACCAGGCGGATGGCAAACTTGAACCACTTCTCAAAGGGCACCCGCGCCAGGGCACAGATGGCCATGAGGGAACCGATGGTGGGGTAGATGATGTCGGTAACGGCAGAACCAATCTGGAAGGCCAGAATGGAGGTCTGCTTGGTGAGGCCCACCAGGTCGCCGATGGGGAACATGATGGGCATGGTGGCCACCGCCTGGCCGGAACCGGAGGGGATAAAGAAGTTGATGACGCCGTGCACCAGGGTCATCAGGATGGCGCCGATGACAGGGGGCAGGCCGATCAGCGGCTCCGAGATGGCGTTGATGATGGTATCGGCAATGTGGCCGTTCTCCAGGATCACCTGGATGCCACGGGCCACGCCCACGCACATGGCGCCAAAGACCAGGTTGGTGGCGCCCTTCACAAAGCAGTCGGTGATCTTCTCCACGTTAAAGCCAGCCACAAAACCGGCGATGATGCCGCCGACAATGAACACGGCAGTCATCTCGTCCAGGTACCAGCCCCACTTAATGCAGCCCACCACGGTGAAGCCGAAGATGCCGGCCAGGCAGAGGAGAACGCCCACATGGCGCTTGGTGATTTTGCAATCGCTGAAGGCGGTGGTAAAGCCGAGGCCGGTGGTGTCGATCCCATAGACGAAGCTCTTTTCCGGGTTGGCCTTCACCTTGTTGGCATAATGGGTGATGATGAGACAGGCCATCACCGTGGAGCAGAACCAGAAGATGGTCCGCAGCCCCATGCCGGAGAAGAGGGGCAGGCCGGAGATGGTGTCACAGGTACCGATGAGGGAAGCGTTGATGGGCGCGGTGGCAAACCCGATGCTGCCGCCCAGCAGCATCGCCATGCCGACGATCAGGTCGTAGCCCATGCCCAGGGCCACCGCCACCGTCACCACCACGAAGGGAACGTGAACCTCCGGCCCGATGAAGATGCCGATGATGCTGAACACAAAGGTCACGATCCAGATGACGATGGTGCCGCTGTTGCGCCGGGCGCTGATCTTATTGAGCAGAACCCCCAGCACGTTCTCGATGGTGCCGCTCTCGGTCATGACCTGGAAGGCGCCCGCCGAGAAGAGGATCATGGCGATGATGCTGGCCGACGCCGCAAAACCCTGGGGAATGGCGGTAAAGATATCCAGGAAGCCCACGGGCGTCTGCTCGGTGGTATGGTAGGAACCGGCCACCACCATCTCCCGGCCGGTATCGGCCAGGGGAACCCGGTCAAAAGAACCTGCCGGAATGATGTAGGTCAAAATCGCGGCGATGAAGAGCATAATCATCAGCAGGACAAAGACCGGGGGAACCTTGCGGTACCACTTTTTCTTGGTGTTTACCGCATTTGGCGAATCGGACATGAAAAAACCTCCTCCTTCACTCACATGGACCCCCACGCCGCACCACGATCCCGGCAGGAAAGCCCTCTCTCTTTCTCGCAAATCTTATGAATCTGCGCCTTAAGTCGATTATAAATGGTTTAAAAAGATAAATAAAGGGGAATTGTTCATAAATCGTTCGCAATTTTTTCTGGAAAAGTCACAACGCTTCTAACGAAACATTCCTGCAATGCACAATTCTCACAAGATTTCCATGAAATAAAATGCAGCCGGCGTTCCCCATGGCAAATGTCACAGGGACGTAATTTCCACCTGTATGGCGCTTTTCCCTACTTCAAAATAGCGAAAACAGTTTTTGTTTCTAAGAGTTTCGTTTCCATCACCGCCCTCTTGATGCCATAGAAATGCAAAAGAAATTGTGCATAATGACGATAATTGTTAACTGTATCCATACACTTTATATCTAAAAATTCTTGATTTTCCGGTCAATTTTTGTCAGAATAAAGATACGGAAGCGGTACTTCCTCCAGAAAAGCAGGCCAACCGGAAGAGGAGAAATAAAAAACAGTTGATTGTTTTCCCTGTAAAACGGAGGAAATTGCCGCCCCCCTTAGGCGAAAGCGGAACGCTAAAAATGAGGAGGTCGTTTTATGTCAATGTTGTCTGTCTTGATCCCTATTGCGCTCTTGTTTGTCATCATCTTGTGCAAGAAGATCCCCAAGATTGGCGGAAACATCCACGCGGCCCTCGTCATCAGCGGCCTTGCGGCGCTGCTGCTGGGAGGGGTCTATAATCCCATTACCTGGCTGGTCTCCTGGGTAGACGGTGTGGACCGCATTGCCTGGGTCATGATGCTGTCCATCTTCGGCACCATCTATGCGGAAACCCAGATCTCCATGGGCACCATGGACACGGTTCTCACCCTCTCCCGCGCTACCTTCGGCAAGTCTCCCAAGGGGCTGCTGGTAGCCATTATGATCTCCCTTGCTTTGGCCGGCTCCCTGCTGGGCGACGCCATCGCCGTCTCCACCGTGGTAGGCGTTCTGATTGTCAAGCCGCTGTACGACATGGGGCTGAAACCGGAAGAAATCTCCGCCACCGTGGTGATGGGTGCGCTGCTGGGTTCGGTCTGTCCGCCGATCAGCGGCGCCATCTTCCAGGCCTGCGGCTTGGTAGGCGCCAGCACCGACGAAGCCTCCATGTACGCCTATGTAACAGTGGGCCTCGCCATCGCATTCAGCTGTGTATACGCGTCCTTCGCCTTTGTAAAGATCAAGTCCCTGCCCCCCGAGCTGATCCCCGAGAAAAAGGCTGGTCAGATTTTCCGGGAGGGATGGATCACCCTGCTTCCCATGGGCGTCCTGATCCTCATCGTCATCCTCCGCTCCGGGCCCTGGGCCATTGACATCATCGCCGATCTGTATGCTCCCTTCATTAACCTGATTGCCGATATTCCCATCGTGCAGGGCTTTACCAATATCATTTTGCTGGCCGTATTCTCGGTAACGGTTCTCAGCTTCCTGTCCGCCAAGGTTCGCAAGCGGGGGGTTGTGGACATCGTCAAAACCGGCATCCACAACGTTCTTCCCTGTACCGGCGTGCAGCTGGCCGCCGGTTTCATGCTGGGCGCCTTCTATGCCTCCGGCGTTATTGAAACGATCGAGCAGTTTGCCATGACTTTGAACATTCACGTGTTAAAGCTGGGCGGCGCCGCCGCCATGGCTCTGGTCGGGATGCTGACCGGTTCCCAGACCACCGCGCAAAGCGCTATCTTCACCTTCCTGGGTCCGGCCCTCATCAGCTCCGGCCTTGATCCCGCCAAGGTCGCCTCCGCCGGCGCCCAGATTGCCACTGCCGGCCAGGCCATGCCCCCTGCCGACCTGTGCACCTTTGTGGTCGCCGGCCTGGTTGGCGGTATCCTGGGCGTCAAGGTAGACAGCGTCAAGTCCATGATCCGCTCTTTCCCCGGCTTCTTTGTCCTGTTCCTGGGTGGCATCGCCCTTCTGTACATTTAAAACTCAAAACGCAAGGGAACTGCTCTTGCAGAACAGCCCTGTTCAGGAGGTTATCCATATGCGTGTTACTGTTTGCGGGGCCGGACCGGCCGGCCTGGGCATTGCCGCTTGTCTGCTCAGCCGTGGGCATTCGGTTTTTCTATACGATATGCCGGAATATGGAGATCGTATTCGTCCGTTCCAGCAGGATCCTTCCATCCGCTGCACCGGCAAGCTGGTCCATTCGGGCCGACTTGCCGGCGCTTCCACCGACCCGGCCGAGGCCCTTCGGGAGGCGGATGCCATCTTCCTTGTCACCCACGCTGCCGCCCATCAGCGTCTGGCCCGCCTGTTCGCCGGCCATCTCCGCGAGGGGCAGGTCGTGGTGATGTGCCCCGGCTATGTGGGAGGCGGACTGGCCTTCACCGCCGCCTTGCAAGAAGCGGGCAGCGGGGTTCTCCCGCCCTTTGCGGAGGCCTCCTCCCTCCCCATCATCAGTCAAATGGCCGGCCCCGGGGAGGTCTCCATCACCGGCTGGAAACGGAATTTCCTTCTCTACCGCCCTCTGGAACTGGACGAGCATCCCGCTGTCCAGTGGTTTTATGACCTGTATTCCCCCCTCCAGACCAGCCGGCACCCCCTGGAACCGGGACTCAACGAGATCAATTTCATCGTGCATGCGGTAGTCAGCCTGCTGAACGCCAGCACCGTGGAGCACGGGCAGCCCTGGACCTTTTACCGCAGCGGCCTCTGCCCCGCCATCATGAAGGTGATTGAGGCCATCGACCAGGAGAGGACCCAGCTGGAGGAGGCCCTGGGGCTGGTTCCCCATCGGCTGACCGACCTGCTCTTCGCCTTTTACAAGGACCAGGGGATGTCCCATGGCTCCTTGTACGAGCAGCTGAGCACCTTTGAACCCTTTGCCAAGGTGCCGGGTCCGCTGGACTTCTCCTCCCGCTTCATCAGCGAGGACCTGTGCTATGGGCTGGTTCCCATGGCTTGGCTGGGACAGCTGTCCGGCCTGCCTATGGAGTATACCAACCTGGTCATCCGTCTGGCGACCGCCTATACCGGCATGGATTACAGGGAAACCGGGCGCCGCTTTCTTCAAATTCCCAACTAAAATACGATTCCTCCTGGTTCCGGCAGGGGCTTTCCATAGGCCCCGCCGGAACCACCTTTGTTCTGAACGAAAGGATGATTCCCATGCCTTCCCTATCAATGGATAAAGCAAACGGCACCAATCTTTACCTCCAGTTGTACCAAAATATTGAACGGGAAATCATTAACGGCCAATTGCGTCCCGGCGACCGCCTTCCCTCCTACCGATGGACCGCCAAAAAGTACGGCATCAACATGTCTACCGTGATCCGCGCCTACAATCTGCTGGCGGCGGACGGCATCATTGAAATTATTCACGGCAGCGGCTGTTATGTAAAAACCGTCAACTGCTGCCACTTTTTTGCCGACAAGGTGGTCCTGGAGAACTTTTCCCAGGGACAGGTGATGGAACGCCCCGCCATTAACTTTTCCAGCGGAACTCCCTTCCGCAGCACCTACCCCATAAAAGAATTCAGCGAGCTTTTGACCCAGCTGATCCAGGAGGGGCTTGGCGACCGGTTGGCCTACCGGGATGTACAGGGAAGCAGTCACCTGCGGGCTGTCCTTGCCCAATACCTTGCCCAGCAGCGGATAACGGCCGATCCCGCCTGCATCCAGATTTTGGCCGGCAGCCAGCAGGGCATCAACATCCTGAGCCAGGAGATTGTCCATCGAAACTGCACCCTCATGGTGAGCAACCCCAGCTACACCGTGGCGATCAACAGCCTGTCCCGGATCGGCTGCCAAATCCTCTCGGTCCCCATTCTGGAGGACGGGCCGGATCTTTCGGCTATGGAGGAGATCCTGAAGCGGAAGAAGGTGGATTTTCTGTACACCATGCCCGCCTTCCAAAGTCCCACCAATATCAGCATCTCGGAGGAGAAAAAGCGCCAAATGGTGGACCTGGCCAACCGGTATGGTTTTTTCATCATTGAGGACGACTGCCTGTCGGAGCTGTCCTTCGACGGTGTCCCCCTTATCCCTCTCAAAGCCTTCGACACCCAGAACCGGGTGATCTACCTGAAGTCCTTCTCCAAGATCCTGATGCCCGGCCTGCGGCTGGCCTGCATGGTGGTGCCTCCCCAGCTGGTGTCCCAGATTACGTCCGCCAAGTTCTACAGCGACATCTCCAGCCCCGATCTTTTTCAGGAGTGCCTGGCCCGGTTTATCGAAGAGGGAAAAATGTCCCCCCATCTGGACCGAATGCGCGCCTATTACCAGGAAAAGCATCAATGCATGGCCCAGGAGATCCTTTCCTCCGGCTTGATGACGATCCCCTATCCCTCCCATGGGGGGCTGGCTTTTTGGGTAAAGCTTCTCAATCGGGTGGAGGACTCTCATCAGCTTTATGAACGGCTCCGCCAGGAGGGGGTGCTCTTCCTTCCGGGAAACGTCTTCAGCCAGGACGGCAGCCACGGCCAGTATATCCGCCTCAGCTACGCGGCCCCCACCAACGACGAGATTCAAAAAGGCATCCGGATCATTGCCAAAGCCCTGAAGGAGCAGCGCTGACCCCTTCCTCTTTCCAAGGCCGGCCCTGGCAAACGGAGGTCATCTGCCGGGACCGGCGGGGCTTTTGACAAGTCAAGACCACCCCTAAGAGGGGTGGCTTGACGAGCGGCCTAAAAGGCCGAAAGACAAGCCAGCGCCTAAATGACGCTGGCTTGAACTTTGTTCAAG
>CAJFKV010000033.1 GCA_904387055.1 Candidatus Heteroruminococcus faecigallinarum
TCCCTGGTGCTGATGGTGATTGTACTGCTCATGATGGCCCTCACCAACGTCTTTGACGACATGGAGGACAAGGAGGCGATGTTCCTATGAAGAGAAACTGGCTCTCCCGGTCCTACATTGGCGTGGTGCTGGCCTTCCTGTATGTCCCCATCCTGGTGCTGATCGTCTATTCCTTCAACAGCAGCAGGGGACGGGTATGGCAGGGCTTTACCGTGGAGTGGTACAGCCGCCTGTTCCAGAATGACCTGATCATGACCTCCCTGGCCAATACCCTCATTGTGGCGGTAGCATCGTCGCTGCTGGCCACCCTGCTGGGGACAGCCGCGGCGGTGGGGATCTTCGCCATGAAGCCGAAGACCCGTTCCCTGGTGATGAACATCACCTATGTGCCGGTGATCAATCCGGAGATCGTGATTGGCGTTTCCCTGGTCCTGCTCTTCTCCATGATCCACCTGGACCTGGGCTTTACCACCTTGATCCTGGCCCACGTCACCTTTAACGTTCCCTATGTTATCCTCAACGTGATGCCCAAGCTGCGGCAGATGGATAAGTTCCTCTACGAAGCGGCCATGGATCTGGGCTGCTCGCCCAACCAGGCATTCTTTAAGGTGGTGATCCCCGAGATCGCCCCCGGCATTATCAGCGGGCTGCTGATGTCCTTTACCTACTCGCTGGATGACTTTATCATCAGCTATTTTGTCAGCGGTCCCACCTCCCAAACCCTTCCCATTACCATCTATTCCATGATGCGGCGGAAGGTGAGTCCGGAGGTCAACGCCCTGTCTACCATCATCTTCTTGGTGGTGCTGGTTGTACTCATCTTGGTAAACTTGAACGATATGCGGACACAACGACTGATGCGTAAGGAGGCTGTAAGAGAAGATGTTTAAAAAAGTACTGTCGCTGGCTGCGGCCCTTTGTATGATTGCCACCATGGCGATGCCCACTCTGGCAGTGGAGGAGCTGAACCCGGAAGATTTTGATATGGAGTACTATTCCCGGTTCAAGGACGATGGCATCTCCATCAACGTTTACAACTGGGGAGAGTATATCTCCATCGGGGAGGACGGCCTGCTGGATGTAAACCAGGCCTTTACCGACCTGACCGGGATCGAGGTGAACTACACCACCTTTGACACCAACGAGTCCCTCTATGCCAAGCTGAAGAGCGGTGGGACCAACTACGACGTCATCATTCCTTCTGATTACATGATTGCGCGGATGATCGAGGAGGATATGCTGGAAAAGCTGGATTTCTCCAACATTCCCGCCAGCGAGAACACCATGGAGCGGTTCCGGGATGTGAGCTATGACCCCACCGGCGAGTACTCGGTTCCTTACACCTGGGGCACGGTGGGCATCATCTACAACACCACCATGGTGGATAAGACAGTGGACAGCTGGGAAATCCTGTGGGACGAGGACTATGCAGGGAATATCCTCATGTTCTCCAATCCCCGGGACGCCTTCGGCATCGCCCAGAAGATGCTGGGCTATTCCCAGAACACCGAGGACCCGGACGAGCTGCGGGAGTGCGCCGACCTGCTGAAGGAGCAGAAGCCGGTGGTCCAGGCCTATGTCATGGACCAGATCTTTGACAAGATGGGCAGCGGCGAGGCGGCTGTCGGCCCCTACTACGCCGGCGACGCCGTCACCATGATTGCCGATAACCCCGACCTGGATTTTGTGGTTCCTAAGGAAGGCACCAACGTCTTCATCGACGCCATGTGCATCCCCAAGGGCGCTCCCCAGAAGGAAGCCGCCGAGATGTATATCAACTTCCTCTCCGAGGGGATTGTGGCGGCGGACAACATCACCTATATCGGTTACTCCTCTCCCAACCAGGCGGCCTACGACCTGCTGGATGAGGAGGTCCGCAACAGCCCCATCAGCTATCCTTCGGATGAGATTCTGGCCCGGTCCGAGCAGTTCTTGAATCTGTCCACCGAGACCAACCAGCTGATGGACGAGCTGTGGACCGAGATCCTGACCGACAGCGGCACCGTAACCACCTGGATGATGCCCATTGTCCTGATCGTGCTGGTGGTGCTGGCGGTGATCCTGGTGGTTCTCCGCCTGCGCAAGCGGAAGAAAGAGAGCTACTAAAAAGTCCAAAAACGTATAAACGACAAGAAGCAGGCTGTCCCCGGCGGGGCAGCCTGCTTTTCTGTGAATGAAAAGGAAACGAGCGTCCGCACGGACGCTCGTTTCCTGTATAGCCCTTTACGAATTGTGTGTTGTTACTCCACGGTGACCGATTTGGCCAGGTTGCGGGGTTTATCCACGTCACAGCCGCGGCCCACCGCAGCATGATAGGCCACCAGCTGAAGGACCACCACCGCGGCCAGCGGCATAAAGAGGGGATCCAGATTGGGCAGGGAGATCAGATGGTCGCAGCAGGAGGGATCCACCGGCGAATCCTCCCGGGTAATCAGGAGCACCTGGCCGCCCCGGGCCTTGATCTCCTTAATATTGCTCACCGTCTTGGCCAGGAGAGCAGGCTGGGTTGCCAGCGCAATTACGGGGACTCCCTCCGAGATGAGGGAGATGGGGCCGTGCTTCAGCTCGCCGGCCGCATAGGCCTCGCTGTGGATATAGGAGATTTCCTTCAGCTTCAGGGAGCCCTCCAATGCCAGGGCATAATCGATGCCCCGCCCCACAAAGAAGAGATCGTGGATGGGAACCAGCTCCTGGGCATAGACGGCAATCCGGTCGGACAGAGCCAGCACGTCGGCGGTAGCGGCAGCGGCCTCCTGCAGCTGCTTGACAAACTGCTGGCCCTCCTCCTCGGTCATCTTTCCTTTGTCCAGGGCACAGCGGGCAGCCAGCAGATACATCAGAGCGATCTGAACCGAGTAGGCCTTGGTGGAGGCGACGGCAATCTCCGGGCCGGCATAGGTGTAGAGGCAGTAATCCGCTTCCCGGGCAATGGAGGAACCGGTGACGTTCACCACGGCCAGCACCGGCACGCCGCTGCGTTTGCAGAGGCGCAGGGCCGCCAGGGTGTCCGCCGTTTCCCCGGACTGGGAGATGACGATGACCAGCGGATGCGTAGAGAAGATAGGGTCCCGGTACCGGAATTCCGAGGCGACCTCCACCTCCACCGGAACCCGGGCCAGCTTCTCCAGCAGCGTTTTGCCCACCATACCGGCGTGCATGGCGGTGCCGCAGGCAACAATATGGATGCTGTCCACCTCCCGGAAGAAGCCGTTCTCCAGCCCGTTGACGGAGAAATCCGGCAGCCCGTGGGAAAGGCGGGGGGAGATAGTGGCCTGAAGCGCTTCCGGCTGCTCAAAGATCTCCTTCAGCATGAAGTGGGGATAGCCGCCCTTTTGGGCCTGCTCGATGTTCCAGTCGGCCGTGTGGACCTCCTTTTCGATGGGATCCATCTCGATGGTGAAGAAGGTAACCCGGTCGGGCATGACCAGGGCGATCTCCCCTTCGGAGAGAAGGTGGTACCGGCGGGTGTGCCGAAGGACGGCCGAAATATCCGAGGCGATGAAATTCCCCTCGTCGCTCACCGCCACAATCAGCGGGCTGTCCTTCCGCATGGCGTAGATATGGCCGGGAAAATCGGCGAAGAGGACGCCGAAGGCATAAGAACCCTCAATCCACTGGGCCGCCTTCCGCAGAGCCTGGAAGGGGTCCCCCTGGTAAAAGTAGTCTATTAGCTTGACAGCGGTTTCTGTATCGGTCTCGGTGGAGAAGGAATACCCTTTCTCTGCGAGAAATTGACGAAGTTCTTGGTAGTTTTCTATGATACCGTTGTGCACCAGAGAAACTTTCTCGGTAAAATGCGGATGGGCATTTTGGTCCGAAGGTTCTCCGTGGGTGGCCCACCGAGTGTGGCCGATACCGCAGCAGGATTGAGGTTGGATTTGGTCCAGCTTGGCCTGCAGGCGGTCCAGCCGCCCTTGAGTTTTGACAGTGGTCAGCGTTCCTTGAGAATCAAAATACGAGATCCCTGCCGAGTCGTATCCTCTGTACTCCAGGTTACACAGGCCCTCCATCAGGACCGAAACAGCGCAGGGCTTTTCTCCCGTAAAACCAACGATTCCACACATAGTCAACTTTCTCCTCTAAACAATCAGATAATGGGAGCAGAGGGAGAATGCTTGGGCAAACAGAAACAAGGCACCCCGCATATCGGTGCCGTGGCTGATTGTTCCTTCTGAAGGGCAGACCAACCCCTCCAAAAGGTGTCCCATATCCGTGGTTTCGGCCGCAGGCCGAAGACCACAAAGCCGGCGGATTCTGCCGTCCGCCCGGCAATTTCTCTGCAAATCCTTGTCCGTGGGATGTTGTTCCCCAGTTGCCCAGGTGTTTGGCCCCACGGTGCGCTCCAAGGAAGAACGGGGAGGTACCCGCCGAATTTTCGAATTTCCTCCCACCTCGTTAACCGCAGGAAAGCTGCGGTGCATGGCGCTTCCGGTCTGAAAACAAACGATTCTTCGTTGCCACCTCCTTTGCGGTCGGCTTCAAACGATCCTCCTTTCCATTCTGGTGGTACTGTTATAATAGCAGGCAAAGGCGCCGATTGTCAATCGGAGGAAAGGGAAACGTAAAAAGTTTACAAATGGACAACGAGTTCCGGGAGAGGGATGAGGAAATCCCCTCGGAACTTGTTTGATTGGGAGGATTAACGGGCGATGGTCAAGGAAGGAAGGGAACGGCGCAGCCGCAGGCAGAGGGCGGCTCCTGCCAGCGCTTTGCACAGATCCAGGGGGAGGAAGGGGAAGACCGCCATCCCCAATACCGCCCAGGCGCCCTGGCCGGTGTATACCATCATCCACAGCGTCCCCAGCAGGTAGCAGGCCCCCAGCGACAGGACCATCCAGCCTGCCAGGGAGAAAAAGCCCACCGTCTTTTGCCGCGTTTGTCCCCAGGAGACCAGCAGCGCCATCAGGGGATAGGCCACCAGATAGCCGCCCGTAGGGCCCAGCAGCCGCCCCGGTCCGGCCAGGAAACCGGCGAAAACGGGGATCCCCACCACCCCCATGGCCAGATAGGCCAGCACGCTTCCCAATGCCAGGCGGGGAGGCAGCAATCCGCCGATTAGAAAAACCGCCAATACGCCCAAGGAAAGGGGGACAGGGGAAAAGGGCAGCGGGACAGAAATTTGGGAAAAGACTGCCAGCAGCGCGGCAAAAAGACCGCCGATTGCCAGCAGGCGAGTTTTGCGCATGGAAAGATGCCTCCTTCGTTCTCTCATGGAAACCAGTATACCGGGAGAACAAAGGATTGTCAACCTATATTTATAAATCAGTTTACAATAGCAGCGCTGCGGGGTTATTCATCATTCCTGCCGCCATCGGTTCAAGGTAGCAAGAAAGGCCAGCAGCTGCTTCCTTGCTTCCTCCTCTGTCAGGGAAAGACCGTGGGCGCGGTTCCACTGGGCCAAGCTCCGGAGGTTTTCCTCCGCCTGCTCCTCCATGGTGAGGGCCCCGGTAAAGCGCCCCCGCTGGTAACAGTGGATGCAGTAGTCCGCACAGAGGGTTCCGTCCTCTTCGGTTCCTTGCTCTTCTTCCCGCCGCAGCTCCATGCCACAGCTTTGGCAGTATCCCGCCGGGTTGCCCAGCAGCTCGTCCACCGGCCGTCGGAAAACGCTGGCAATCCGTTGGAGGGTATCCACGCTGGGAACGGTAATCCCCTGCTCCCAGCGGGACACCGCCTGGCGGGTAACGTGGAGCCGGCTGGCAAGCTCTTCTTGGGACAACCCTTCCTTCTTTCGCAGCTGGAAAAGTCTGTCGCAGATCTCCATTCCAATCACCTCCTCTTGTATTGTAGCAGCCTGGAAAGGGAGACACAAGCAACTCGTTGTTGCGGTGTTTTACCAGGTATTGGGCGGAAGACGAAAGATAGAATCCGCTTTTGGCGGATACAAGAGGCTCTTTTCCCATCTTTTTTTGAGAAGATACTGGTCAAGAGAACGTAAGGAACTTGTAAAGTTTCATAAAATTATGTCGTAATTCTTGGAGGTTGTGGAAAAAAGAAAAGATAATTTAGAGAATATAAATAATTTTTAATACAAAAGTTTGAAATTAACTTGCCAGATGCACAGTTTGTTTCCTTGCTTTGGCAAGGGTGGGGACGAAAGTTGGTGTTTTCTTGGGGGAAGAGGTATGGTACTATTGGTTCATAACCGAGGAGCGAAATAACAAGAAAGGAAGAGAATTTTGTATACAACGGAAGTAATGATTCAAAACAAATTGGGACTTCATGCCCGCCCTGCCGCCCGTTTGGTAGCCTTTGCCCAACAGTTTTCCAGCAAGGTACTCCTCTATGTAAAGGACAGTGGGGCCGAGGCCAATGTGAAGAGCGTTATCAGCGTGATGTCGGCAGGTGCTAGCTGCGGCAAGGTAGTGGAGCTGGTTATCCAAGGGGAAGATGAAGGGGTTGCCGGGCCACAGATTGCTCACTTTATCGAGACGTTGGAAGATTGAGCCGATGTTTGGGATTAGGAAGGTTGGACAGAGGGGTGCAGCAGTATCGCATGGCACTAGAAAGTGGAGGGGATATGAATCTGAACAACAGACGCTTTGCAATTCTGACCGCCCTGCTGAATGAGGAAGGGGGAATTCCTCTCAACGAACTGGTCAAGCGCTTTCGAGTAACCAAGCGGATGCTTACCTATGATTTTGAGGAGATCAACGCCTGGCTTCGTTTTGGAAAAATGGGAACCGTGCGGATCAGCAAAGGGGTGGCAACCCTCCAAAGCAGCCGGCGCGAGGAACTGCGTTGGATTGGCAACAGCAATCAGGGGTGCCGCTTTTCCATTGAGGAGCGGCGGATTATGGAGTATCTGCATCTTGTTTTATCCTCCAGTCCAATGACGGCAGAGACCCTCAGCGTCCTGTTTGATGTCAGCATCAATACTATTTTTCTGGATATGAAGATGCTGCGCCTGATGCTCCAGGAAAAGGGCCTGGTATTGGCCAATACTGGCCGCGGTGGATATATTGTGCAAGGGGAAGAGGGGAACATCCGGCGCCTCATCGGGGAAAGCTACCATTCGTTTTCCACCGAATATCCCCGCAAAACCCTTTATCTGCTGGTGCAGGAGTCGCTGGAGTGCCTTTTGGGCGAGGACTTGGACTTCTTTGTTCTGGTCTTTTCTGCTATTCGCCATTTTGAGCAGCAGATGAATACCAAGCTTCTCACCGTGGATATTAACTATCTCATCTCTATGCTTTTAATTGTCCAGGTAAGGAACTTGAAAGGTTTCTTTTTGGTGATGCCGTCCCAGGAACAGGAGGTCTTGGCACAGACCCAGGAATATCAGGCGGTCCGGGTTGTAATGGAGGAGTTGCAGAAAAGCGGTTTTTCCTTGGGTAAAAATGAGCTCTCCTATGTAACATCGCTGTTTTTGGGGGCAAAAAACTTCGACACCACTCTCCCCGAAATGGGGGACAGCTATATCAAAAAGTTCACGCGGGCGCTGGTTTTTCACTTTGAGCGGGTGGCTTGTGTCCGATTTACCAATGAAGAGTATTTGAAAAACCGTCTCTACCTCCACATCCGCCCCATGTATTACCGCTTGAAGTATGGCGTACCGGTGGAGAATAAGTTGCTCCCACAAATTCGGGAGACCTATCTGGACAATTTTTTCTATACCAAGCGGGCCCTCCAGCTTACGGGAGGGATGATCGCCCAGCTGATGACCGATGAGGAAGCGGCTTTTCTTTGCGCTTATATGGCCAGCGCATTGAATACGGCTCCTGCCTCTCCGCCGCAGCGGCGGCTCAAAATTCTCATTGTTTGCAATTCGGGGGTTGCTTCGGCAGTTTTAATGCGGGAACAACTGGCAGAGCTGATTGGTAAAGTCTTTTCCTGTGAGATTGTGCCCCCTTACGGAATTTCCGAACAACAATATCGGGAATACGATCTGGTGATTTCCACAGTTCCGCTGGATGCGCCCAACTGCCCGGTGGTTTTTACCGGCCCCATCCTCTCCAAAAGCGATCAACACAAGCTGCTCAGCGCCATCAGCCGCACCGATCCTTTTCTTGCCCACGGGCCGCAGATCGAGGAGATGATGGAAACGGTCCGCCGCCATGCGGCAATTCACGACGAGGAAGCGCTCTTTGCCGACCTGGTCCGCATACAGCTGAACGGCCGATCCATCCCCAGCCAGGGGGACTACCCCACCCTTCGGGAAGCGCTGAGAGAAAAGGAAACGGTGGAAATTCTGGAACCAGTCACCTTGGATCAAGCTCTCAAACGAGCGGCCCAAGGACTCACCAGGGACGAGGAGGATTGTACCCAGGCGGCGTTCCAAATGAATGAACATATCCAGCAGGGGGCTTCTCTCTACGAAATGGTTCCTAAGGTGGCACTGGAACACTTTCAGTCTCTCTCCGGCCGGCCAGGGCTCCGCATTTTGGTTTTTCAGCAGGATCAGCTTCAATACGGAGGCCAAGGCGTACGGGTGCTGGTGGTGATTTCCTGCCTAGGAAACAACGCCCATTACCCGCTTCTCGGCCAGCTGTACCATTTTTTCCGGCAGCCGACGGTATTGCCGGAATTGATGGCTTGTGCAAACGAGGAAGAGATGGTTCGGTATATTGTCGGTTTTCTGGAAGAAAATGTCCCAAAGCAGGAGGGACCATAGAACAAAGGAGGAAATACCATGAAACGCATTGCAGGGCTTCCTGCATCACAGGGATACGCTAAAGGCGAAATTGTCCTTTGGCGGTCTACGTCCGGGCTTCTGGAAAGGGAAACAGGATTAACCCCGGAACAAGAGGAAGAAAAGTTTCAAGGGGCGCTGAACCTCTATGGGGTGCAGCTGAAAGATCTGGATCAGGCATTGGACAGCAAGCCGGACGTCGACCACAGCCAGGAGCGGGAGATGATCCGAGTCTACCAGATGTTCTTAGGGGATGAGTTTCTTTGGGATAAGGTACGCAAGGCGATCCGGGAAGAGAATCTGGGAGCGGCCTTTGCGGTTTCAAGGGAATGCAAGAAAATGTGCGACACTTTTTCAATGGTGGAGGATCCTTACCTGAGGGAAAGAGCGGCGGACATCCGGCATGTAGGAGATGCGCTGGTCAATCTGCTGGCAGGCCGCAAAGAGACATTGGCTGCTGCTGTGTCGAGCAGGGAAGATGTGGTGGTTGTGGCAGACGACCTCTCTCCCATGGTGACGATGCAGCTGGACAAGACAAAGCTGCGGGCGCTGATTACCGAAGAGGGAGGGGTTACCTCCCATACAGCGATCCTGGCCAAGTCCATGGGGATTCCTGCGTTGGTGGGAACCGCTGGGATTCTTCAGGTGGCCCGGGAAGGAGAGGAAATCCTGGTAGACGGCAACGCCGGCGTTGCGATCCTTTCCCCCAGCGAGGAAGAACGGAATCGCTTTTTCAAAAAAATGGAACAGATGGTGCAAGAAGAGAGAATTTATCAAGAAGTTGCCGGACGACCGTCGATCACTCGGGACGGAAGAACGATCCAGGTCAATATTAATATCGGCGACCAGGAAAGCTTGGCAGGGTTGTCCGAGGCCTGCTGGGATGGCGTTGGACTTTTCCGCACCGAGTTCCTCTTTTTAGGACGAACAGAAGCGCCCGATGAAGAAACGCAGTATGCCATTTATCGGGAAGTGGCCCAGCAGGCCGGGGAAAGGGAGGTCATCATCCGGACGCTGGACATTGGCGGCGATAAGGAAATCCCTTATCTCGGACTGCCCAAAGAAGAGAATCCCTTCCTGGGATACCGCGCGATTCGGATTTGTCTGGAGAGACCGGATATTTTCCTCCCTCAGCTGCGGGCACTGTTGCGGGCAGCCGTTTATGGCAATATCAAGATTATGTTCCCCATGGTGGTCAAAACAGAGGAGATCCTGGCGGCCAGACGGTTGCTGCAAGAGGCCAAAGATCAGCTGCGGCAGGAAGGGCTTCCCTTTCGGGAGGATCTGCCGGTAGGCATCATGATTGAAACGCCGGCGGCCGTTCTCCTGAGCGATATGCTGGCCCAGCAGGTGGATTTTTTCAGCATAGGGACCAACGACTTGATCCAGTATACCACCGCCTCGGACCGGCTCAACGAGCGGGTACAGTCACTTTATGACAGCATGAACCTTTCGGTTCTCCGCTCCATTGCCCTTACAGTGAAAAATGCCCACAAACAAGGAATCCCCGTAGGAATATGCGGAGAGATGGCGTCGGAAAGCCCGCTGCTTCCATTGTGGGTTGCATTAGAGGTCGACGAGTTGAGTGTTGTTCCCTCCCAAGTAGGGAAAGTAAAATACCTCATTGGTCATTTGGACCCGGAGCATTCCCGCCAAGCGTTGGAAATGGCCATGAAGGCAGATACCATTCAGCCGGTGAAAGAGCTGCTTTCTCAGTTGACAGCAGCAACGAGAGAAAGAACCCCCTGAAAATATTCCAGGGATGACAGATTATGTATGAGAAAGGAAAGAAGATTATCATGACAGGAAAAATGAAAACGATGGTAATGGAAGGAATTGGCCAGGTGGCTGTCCGGGAATTGGAGATCCCCCAGCCAGGACCCGGACAGGTGCTAGTCCGGATTCACCAGTGCAACATCTGCACTGCCGACTGGCAAACCTGGAAAGGACTGCGCAAATCCATGGGCCGTACCTTCCCTTGGGCTGATGGGCACGAGATGGCCGGGGAAATTGTCCAACTGGGGCCGGGCGTGACCAATCCTCTTTTGCAGCCGGGGGTTCATGTTGCCTTTGGAGGGCAGGGGTCCCGGGGCTGTGGGGAGTGTCATTTTTGCCGGATGGGTCACCCCAGCTGTTGTACCAACAAACCGGGCGAGATTGAATATTGTGGAATCAAGGGATCGTTTGGATTCAGCCAATACGCCGTTTATGAGTCCGGCCGTCTATATCCTGTCTCGTCCGAGCTGCCCTATGAAGAGGCAGGGTTCCTGGAACCCACCTCGACCACGGTCCACGGCGCCCGCCGCCTGCGTATCCGCCCGGGGGACAAGGTACTGGTGATTGGAGCGGGAAATCTGGGGATGGTCAATGCCCAGGTGGCGGCCCATTTTGGTGGGGATGTCCTAATAAGCGAGGTAGTGGAGGAACGGTGCCAACTGGCGGCTTCCTTGGGTTTCCCTACGGTCAATCCGGCATCGGAGAATCTGAAGGAACGGGTGATGGCTTTTACCGATGGGCGCGGAGCCGATGTCATCATTTTGGCGGTGGCCAATACAAAAGCCAACGACCAGGCATTCTCGGTGGCGGCACGCAGGGCACGGATTCTGTTCTTTGCCTCCGGCCATCCGGTGGCGGACCTGAATATTGACGCCAACCAGATCCATTACCAGGAGTGGGAATTGATCGGGACCTACAATTCCGATCCATCCGATTATCAGATTGCGGCTGGGCTGCTGTCCTCCGGCGCCGTCAAGGTGGACAAGCTTATTTCCCATAAGATTCCTATCGACGACTGCCAGCATGCCTTTGAACTGGCGGCCACCCCAGGGATGTACCGTGTATCCATTAGCATGTTTGATGAATAAAAAAGGAGGGTTTTTATGCTTGTATCAATGGAAAAGATTCTCAACAAAGCGGCCCAAGGAGGATATGGCGTTGTCGCGCCCAATGTGTACAACGGGGCGACGGTGGAGGCGGCGTTCAAGGCGGCGGATGAACTGCGCTCTCCGTTGATTCTGGATGTCTATGACGAGCTGGATATTGAAAAGATCGCTGAGGCGGTGCGCTTCTTCAGCAACCGGTACAGCCAGGTAACCGCTGCCCTGAACCTGGACCACAGCAAAACCTTTCAGGTGGCGATCCGTGCTCTGCGGTGCGGATTTACCTCGCTGATGGTGGACCGTTCCAGCCTGCCCTTCGAGGATAATGTCCGGGAAGTGGCCGAGTTAGTGAAGATTTCTCATGCAGTCGGTGTGTCGGTAGAGGCGGAACTGGGCCATGTGGGACAAGGTGCCCAGTATACACAGGACCGGGATATCGGTCTTACCAACGTGGACGAGGCGGTGGAATACATCCAACGGACACAGGTGGACGCCCTGGCAGTGGCGGTAGGAACCGCCCATGGCCGGTATATGGCAACCCCCAAGCTGGATTTTGACCGGCTGGCCCAGTTGAAGAAGATCTGTACCGTCCCGTTGGTCCTTCATGGGGGATCTTCCTCTGGAGACGAGAACCTGAAGAAGGCGGTGGAAACGGGAATAACCAAGGTAAACATCGGTACCGACCTGCGGATGGCTGGCGCCAAGGCAGTGACCGAGTACCTGCAGGGCTGTGACTATCCCGATTATGTGCAGATGATCAACCATGGCGCTGTGGGTTACAAAGAGATGATTCAGCACTATATGGTGCTGTTTGGCTGCGACCACAAGGATCAATAAAGGGGCCGCCGCCCCGGACCCAAACGGAGGAAAAACAAAATGGTAGTACGCTGCCCAAAAGAAATCCTGCCGGAGATGACAGGAATCCTTTTGATTTCCCATGGGCCGCTGGCCCATTCTTTGGTGGAATCTTCCCGCCTGATTGCAGGGGACGCGCCCAATGTGGCATCCCTTTCCCTGGAAGACGGGGACGACGCCAACGCCTTTCGGGAACTGCTTGTGGAGACCTATCGCAAATTTCCAAAAGGCGCCTTGATTTTGGTGGATATGAAAGGAGGGACCCCCCTTAACCAGCTCCTCTTTGCCATGCAGCAGGAGGCGATGGATCTGCTGGCCCTTTGCGGGGCGAACCTTTCGATGGTGGTAGAGGCGATCTTTGCCCGGAATGTGGCGGAGGGGACAGAACTCCTCCGGCAGGTGGAGGAAGCCGGGCGGGAGGCGGTGGTCAATGTTACCGAGATGGTAAAGTCCCTCCGTTCCAGAGGATGACCGCCGGCCCCCAAGCAACTAGACAGAAAACGAATACGGACCTGTGTATGGAGGATGCAGTATGAACGAAATGACCATTTTACAGGCCATCCTGTGTGGTGGTATCTATTGGTTAAGCTCTCTTTACCTCGGCAACCTGTCGGAGTCCTTTTTCCGGTTTCCCCTGTGCAATGTGCTGTTGGTAGGATTGATTTTTGGCGATGTGCCCACGGCGATGGTGATCGGCGCCACGGTGATGCCTGCCTATTTGGCCTTTATCAATGCCGGCAGCGTGGCTCCGGCCGACCAGGCGGCAGCAGGCATTGTGCCGGCCGCCTGTGTGTTGGCCTATGGAATGAATCAGGATGTGGCCATCGCGCTGGCTGTCCCGGTTTCCCTGTTGTTTGCCCAGCTGTGGACCTTGAATAAGAGCCTGTATTCCCTGTGGTACAGCTACGCGGACAAGTGTGCCGAGAAGCTGAACCTGAGAGGGATTGCCGCCGCCCATCTGTTGTTCCCCGCCCTTCAGAAGGTGGTCACCATGTGGATTCCCATGACGGTGCTGCTTTACTTTGGCGGCGGCCTGATGGCCGATGCTGCGGCGCTGCTGCCGGCGTCGGTTACCGCTGGCTTGAGCGTGGTGAGTAAGGCGATGCCTGCCATCGGTTTCGCCATGATCGTGAAGATGATCGGGCGCACCGAGTTGATGCCGTTCTTCTTTGCAGGTTATTTCTTTACCCAGTATACTGCGGCCAGCACCATGGTATCCACCGTTGTGGCGATCTTCATCGCCTTCCTGGATTACCGCTTTAGAAGCAATGACAGCGAGGGCGAGGGCCTCTTCGATCTCTTTAAGAAGGGCGACGTGGACGAGCGGGAAGGCTCCGGCCTGGTGACCCACAAGGACATCAACGCCGTTTACCACCGCTGGTGGATTACTGCCTTCATGACCGATGGTTACGAGCGGATGAAGGGCCTGTGCTTCTGTTATTCCATCATGCCGATCTTGAAGAAGATCTATGCCGACCGGCCTGAAGAACTGCGGGAGGCTCTCAAGCGTCATCTCCTCTTCTACAACACCGAAGCGGCCATCGGCGGTACCCTGATCGAAGGAATCGTCATCTCCATGGAGGAGCAGAAAGCCCGCGGTGAAGAGATGCCTGAGGAAGCCATCATCAACGTGAAGAACTCCCTGATGGGTCCCTTTGCGGGCATCGGCGATACCATCAACCTGGTCAACCTGCGCCCCCTGATCTTCTCCCTCTTTGTGGGATACGGCTTGGCCGGTCACTGGTGGGCGGCTGTGGCTCCGGTGGTTATCCTAGTCGCCATCACCCAGTTTGAAGGGTACAATTTGATCCACATCGGCTATCGTTTGGGTACCCGGGCAGCAGGCAATCTGCTTCAGTCTGGTTCCATTCAGAAGATTATTCAGTTCTTTGGTGTGCTGGGCCTCTTTGCCATGGGCGCTATGTCTGCCAGCAACGTGAAGGTCGCCTTGGGAGTCATGATCCCCACCGGCGGCGAGCCGCTCAACCTGCAGACCGGCCTGCTGGATCCCATCCTGCCTGGCTTGCCTGCCCTGGTCATCGTGCTGCTCCTTTACCGGTACTTGAAGAAGGGCGGCAGCATGATGAAAGGAATGTTGGCGCTGCTCCTTGGCACATTTGTGCTGGGCTTCTTCGGCATTCTGGTCTAAGTGGAACGGGAAGGAAGAGGTTTTATGAAGATCCGATTGGCCCTTGGGGCAGTCGTCCCCCCGCCATACCGGGACGAGATTGCCTCGGTGTGTGAAATTATCCCGGTGGGCAGCCAGCATCCTGCTGGCTGCCCCACCGAGGAAGCGCTGCGACAACAGTGCCGGGGCTGCGAAATTGTCTATTTGGGAGCGGAGCGTGTGTCCGCTCCCACCCTGGCGGATTGGAAGGAACATGGGCTGCGGCTGTTGGGCTGCGCCCGGTCCAACCCGGTCAACATCGACCTTGGCGCGGCAAAAGAACTGGGGATTCCGGTGGTGTACACCCCCGGACGCAATGCCCAGTCGGTGGCGGAGATGACCATCGCCCTTATCCTGGTTCTGGCCAGGCGGATTGCCCTGGCGTCCCGACGGTTGGCGGACGGCACTCTTCTGGAGGCGCCGAAAGCGGAGCTTTATCAGGTGGAGGAAAAAGACGACGTTATCTGGAAAAGCCGGAAGGTGTTTGTCCGAGATGTGGTCCCTCAGGGGATCGAGCTGTATGGACGGACGCTGGGTGTGGTGGCCTTTGGAGCCATCGGGTCCCGGGTGGCAAGATTGGGGCTGGCCTTTGGGATGGACGTACTGGCCTATGATCCGTTTTGTCCCCGGGAAACAATAGAACAGGCAGGGGCGAAGGCGGTTTCCTTGGAGGAACTGCTGGCCAGGTCGGATGTTGTCAGCCTCCACCTGCCGGTCAACAAGGAGACAAGAAAATCGGTTAACATGGAGTGGTTTTCTCGGATGAAATCCACCGCGGTTCTCATCAACACAGCCCGCGCCGCCCTTGTGGATCAACAGGCGTTGGTGGAGGCCCTGGAGCAGGGAACCATTGCCGGAGCGGCGCTGGATGTGATGTGGGAGGAACCGTGCCCAGCCAACCATCCCCTTCTTCAGATGGACCAGGTGGTGATTACTCCCCACATTGGCGGCTGGACCGATGGGGTGGAACGGTGGCAGTCCCGAATGATTGTCGAGGAGATCCTTCGCTATGCCCGAGGGGAAGCCCCTGTCCGCGTTTGGAAGAGATGAAGAACTCTTGTAAGGCACTAGGAAAGAAATAGGAGGTTTATTATGGCAAAGATTGCATTGCTGCGGATTGACAGCCGTTTGATTCACGGTCAGGTGGTTTCGGCCTGGGTCAAGGTTACCCAGGCAAAGCGGATTATCATCATCGACGATTGGTGTGCCAACGATGCCCTCTCCGCTCAGATCTTCGCCATGGCGGCGCCGCCTGCCGTCAAGGTCGAGGTTATGACGGTGGAGGATGCCGTCAATGGGTGGAAAAAGGACCAGTTTGGCAACGTGGGGCCCATTTTGGTGCTCTTCAAAACGGTGGAGGGAGCGTACCGGTCCTATCAGCAGGGCCTTGTTTTTGATGCCCTTCAGGTGGGAGGAATCCCTGGCGGTCCCGGGCGGATTGCGGTGGAAGGAACCATCGCCCTCAACCAGGAGGATGCATCCATGCTGCAGCAGCTGTCTCAAAGCGGAGTGCATATTACCTTCCAGCTGACCACCGACACCAAGGTGCGGGAGTGGAAGGCTATCCAGGAGAAACATTTTCCTAAGCTGTAACACGCCGGGCAATCAGGAAAGAAAGGTAGGTACCGTATGTTTAACGCTGCAATTCAGAAAGCAAGGGAAGAAGTGATGTGGGGCGTCCGCCAGATGGTGGAGAAGGGGTACGCCCTGGGGACAGCCGGCAACATCAGTGCTCGGGTCCAGGGCCACGAGCTGTTTGTCATCACCCCTTCCTCCATGAGCTATTCCATCTTGCAGCCGGAAGATCTGTGTGTAGTGGATATGGAAGGCGAGGTGCTGGATGCCCGGCATAAGCCCTCGGTAGAGACCACCATGCACCGATATCTCTTCCTGCTGCGGCCGGAAGTGAACGGCATCGTGCATTCCCACTCCAAATATGCTACCCTGGTGGCGTCGATTGACGGCCTGGAGACGCTCCCCATCCTTGATGTGGAGAGCGTCAGTTATCTGGGAGGGGAAACCCCCATTGCCGCATTCTATCCCGCCGGTTCTCTGGAACTGGCCGAAGCCATCCGGGATACGGTGGGTACCAGCGCCGCTATTTTGATGGCCAACCACGGGGCGATTGGCCTGGGGACTTCGGTAGAAAAGGCGATGATTGTCAACGACAACATCGAGCGCACCTGTGAACAGTATCTATGGCTGCGGGCCATCGGTGGGCAGATCAAAGCGATGCCGGCCGATTACGTTTCCCGTGTAAAGGAACTTTCCTTGAAAAGCCGGGGGATCATCCAATGAAAGCATTGATGCGTCGGTCCCCCCGCCCCTATGATATGGAGGTAGTGGAGGCTCCTTTGCCGCTGCTTCAAGGTCCGGACTGGGTACGGATCAAGGTGGCCTATGCAGGGGTGTGCGGGGGCTCGGATATTAAGCTGATGAAGGCGGAAGCCGGCGAGGGAGCCAAACTGAAACCGCCCATCATCCTGGGCCACGAGTTCAGCGGAACGGTGGAGGAAGTGGGGGAAGAGGTTACCCTGGTGAAGCCAGGAGACCTGGTGACGGTCGATACCCTCATAGCCCCTTGCGGCCACTGCCGATACTGCCATTCCGGGGATTGGAATATGTGCGGCAGCCGCAAAGGGGTAGGCTCCAGCTTTCCCGGCGGCTTTGCCGAGTATTTTGCCGGTCCTCAGGCCAACCTGCATCGGTTGCCGCCGGGGCTCCCTCTTTCGGTAGGCGCCCTCGCTGAGCCGATGTCCTGCGCGGTCCATATTGTGCACGACCAAGGACGAGTGCAGGTGGGAGAACGAGTGGTGGTGATTGGGCCAGGGATCATCGGCCTTTGCTGCGCGATGGCGGCGATGGCGGCCGGAGCTCGGGTAGTGGTGATCGGCACCCCCCGTGGGGCGGAGCGGTTGGCAGCGGCCCGCGGCCTTGGCTGCAAAACCCTTGTCAACACCGAGGAAGATCTTCCTGCCCTGGTCTGCGAAGCCTTTGACGGTCAGCTGGCCGATTTGGCGATCGATGCCATTGGCTCTAATCA
This sequence comes from Candidatus Heteroruminococcus faecigallinarum, assembly GCA_904387055.1. Taxonomy (GTDB): domain Bacteria; phylum Bacillota; class Clostridia; order Oscillospirales; family Ruminococcaceae; genus Heteroruminococcus; species Heteroruminococcus faecigallinarum. The sequence continues at coordinate 17,574 of CAJFKV010000033.1, forward strand.
GGCGGTGGGGATGGCCTTGCCCCTTTTGCGGAAGATGGGCCGGCTGGTTATTGGAGGAGTTCCGTTTCCCAAGACCGATCCTTACCAGGTGGATATGGGCCTTGTCTACCGCAACCAGTTGTCCATCACGGCCGGAAGAAGTTCCCGCCCCGACGACTGGCCGCTTGCGCTCCAAATTCTTGACCGGTATCGCCGCCAGGCAGAAGGATTGATCGGCGGCTATTTTTCCATCGACCGCTGGCGCGAGGCCTTTGACGCTACCATTTCCAAACAGATGCTGAAAGCGATGATCCGCTTTTAAGGAAAAGGAGAGAACCATGAAAACTTTTCGCATTGTACCACAGATCTACGAATTTTCCACCTTTCAGGAGTTTGCCCAGGCATTTTCCCTGGGGGAGAAGGATCTGATCGTTACCCAGCGCTTTACCTACGATCCGTTTATCAAGAACCTTCATCTGCCCTGTCCTGTTATCTTCCAGGAGGATTATGGAAAGGAAGAGCCAACCGATTTGATGGTAAATCGGATTGTGCAGGCGCTTCGGGATGTGGATTACCAGCGGGTCGTAGCGGTTGGAGGCGGAACCGTTATCGACATCTGCAAGCTGCTGGCTCAACAGCGGTTTGACGATGTGGAGGAGATCTTTGCCGCGCCGGAAAAAAGCCGGAGGGACAAGCCGCTCTTGGCGGTTCCCACCACCTGTGGTACCGGCAGCGAGGTAACCCGGTCGGCCATCATTCACTCTACTGCCCGCCAGACCAAGGTCCGCATGGCTTACGACCAATTTTTCGCCACGGCGGCGGTGTTGATTCCGCAGCTGCTTACGACTCTCCCCTATGCCCCCTTTGCTTTCAGCGCCATTGATGCTCTGGTACATGGGGTGGAGTCGTATCTGTCTCCCAACGCCACCACCTTTTCCCAGATTTTTTCCCTCCAGGCGGTGGAACTGTTGGTCCGTTCCTTCCGCCATGTGGCCGACCATGGACCCGATTCCCGCCAGGAGGTCCTGGCAGATGTACAGAAAGCCAGCAACTACGCCGGCATCGCCTTCGGCAATGCCGGTTGCGGCGCCGTCCATGCCCTTTCCTTCCCTTTGAGCGGGCGGTACCATGTCTCCCATGGGGAGAGCAATTATCAATTTTTCACCAGTGTGCTGGAAATGTACGTCCGCAAAGACCCATCCGGCCGAATGGGGACTCTCTGCCACCGCTTGGGAGAGCTGCTGGACTGCCCGCCCCAGAACGCCATTGAACAGCTTGCTGCCTTGTTGGAAAAAATCTGGCATAAAAAAACGCTGCGGGAGTTTGGCATGAAGGAAGAAGAGATAGTCGAATTTGCCCAGGAGGTGTATCGAGATCTGCAGCCGGTGCTGGCTACCAGCTATCTTCCTTTGAGCGAGGAAGAGCTGATGGAGATTAACCAGACATTGTATTGACCGGAAGAAGGAGGGAGCGCATCGGCGCGGAAACGATGGATCTGGGACTGAGAGGAAAACGAGTATTGATTACCGGTGCCGCCGGAGGCATTGGCAGGGGGATCGGAGAGGCGTTTGCACAGGAAGGGGCCGACCTTCTTCTGAACTACCGCAGCAATCGGGATGCCTGCCAGCAATTTGCTGAAGAACTCCGGCAGCAATATGGAGTCAAGACGGTTTGTATTCCAGGGGATATTGGAAAGGAGGAAGAGGTAGTCCGCCTATATGACGAGGCGGAAGCAGCCATGGGCGGAGTGGACATCCTTATTAACAATGCGGGAAAGGTCTACAGTACCCCTTTGCTGGAGGTAACCATGGAGGAATGGGAAGATTGCCTTTCCAGCAACCTCACCGGGCAGTTCCTCATGTCGCGGGAGTATGCCCGCCGGGCAATCCCCAATGGGATTCGGGGATCCATTGTGAACATCATTTCCAAAGCAGCGGTTTTCAGTGTCACACCGGGAAAGGTGTCGTATGTAAGCAACAAGGCTGGAGAAATCGGCCTCACCCACATGCTGGCGGTGGAGCTGATTGAGCACGGGATCCGGGTCAATGGGATTCTCCCCGGCCACGTGATGGGCAGGCGGCTGAAGGAGGAGCAACGGCTGCATCCAGAGCGCTTCCAGGCGCGGATTGCCAAATCCCCGCTCAAGCGCTGCGGGGAACCTTGGGAAATCGGTGCAATGATTGCTTTCCTTACCAGCGATCAGTGCGGGCTGGCGGTGGGAACCATTGTTGACGCTACCGGGGGGCTGTTGTTAGGGTACTAAACCGCTTTTGCCAGACAGTAGAATACGCTGGAAGAAGAATTGAGAGAGCGTTCTGCTGCCGTCAATGGATACGAGTGAATTCTGATGGGAACAGTCGAGTGATAAACGCCCCATCTGGAAGAAGAAATAACCAGTAGGCAGGATATAAAGAATTCCCTTGGAGAGGGTAAACCATTTCCTCTCTTCAAGGGAATTTTTTTATATATGAGGTTAATTTTACACAAAATTCCACGTTTTTTGCGTCAAAAAGTAGACTTTTCCGTTCGCTTAAAACTATTTTTCGACACAATAAAACTATACAATTAAAAAAGGGAGAAAGGGAAATAAATCATCATTATGCCTAACTCTCACCAGGTTAAATGTTCGTAAACTGATAACAGATATTATACTTCATCTGCACGGAAAAGTCTAGTTTATTTGAATGGGAATCTCTACCATATGGTGCATCCCCAGAGGAGCAGGCGGGGCAATGGAACGGAAAAACGCACCATACCTGGGAAGAAAGACGCCCTTGGAATGACATAGGGCAGGACCCCATAAAATGCCACCGGAACTGTGGCACAGGGTCAAACACAAGGGAATGACAGCATTCAGAAAGATTGGCTCCGTTCGACGGGAAGAGCCAGAGATAGCATCCAGATACTGGTAAACTATTGTTATCCAGGAGATGGATTTTACTGGTGAAAATGGGAATATCCAGCGGCTCCAGCGGATGGCGCAAGGGGGTGGAGGTCCCTGGGATCACCGGCCGATGGGGCTTGTAGAAGAATAGGAGGGTTTGGCATGATACATAACCGATTCGTTTTGCGGGCGGCGGCGATGGCTGCCGCCACCCTGATGCTGGTGACAACACCCCTTTTTGCCGTTTCGGGGGCGGCCTCCAGCGTGTGGGCGGCCGAGACGAGTCTGGTGGAAGATGGGACGGTTTCCACACCCGGCGGGGAGGAAGCTTCTATTCCGGAGGAATCGTCCTCTTCGTCCGGAACGTCTTTCGGAGCAGACGGCAGCAGTTCCTCCCGTCCTGCGGAATCGTCTCAGGAGGAATCCAGCGGTTCCGGCAGCGACTCCTCCTCCAGTGGGAGCGAGGAGGAGAGTTCTTCCAGCGGAGGTGAGGGTTCCCAGCCTGGCGACGGCAGCTCCTCCAGCGGGAGTGAAAGTTCCCAGCCTGGCGACGGCAGCTCCTCCAGCGGAAGCGAGAGCTCCCAGCCTGGAGACGGTAGCTCTTCCGATGGGGAGGACGGTTCCCAGGAGGAAGGGTCTTCCTCCTCTTCCAGTGAAGGGTCTTCCTCTTCCTCTGGGGAGGAATCTTCCCAAAGCCAGGAGGAGACCGCTCCGGAGGCCGATCCTCGTCTCCAGGTCCAATGGCAGCCCAGCGGCCAGCCGGGGGAGATCTCCCTTCGGGCACAGCTGACCGGCGCCGCCGAGGAGCTGCAGGTCCAGGCGCTGTTGGCGCTGGACAAAGAGGAATACCGGGCATTGCAGGACCCGCTGCCCCAGGGAGTGGCCCGCCAGGCCGATGGAGAAGGCGGGGTGCTCTCTGTCTCCCTGTCTGCCTCCTCGCCTGTAGTGGAAGGAAGCTTGCTCTTTGCGGCGGACCATTCGGAGCTGACCGTTACCATGGAGGAGGGGGATCTGTCGGTTCAGTCCTCCGGCACGGAGGGGGGACCGGTGGAGTGGAGCCTGTCTGCCTCCCCGCTCACGGTGACGGGGGAGTACGACTGGACAATACAGGCCTCCTCCCAGGAGGAGATGGTGGTTTGGGATGGCACCCAGCGGGAAGATCTTGCCTTCGCGGTGAAGGTGGCTCCCCACGAGGAGAACACCCTTGTTACATCCCAGCAGACGCTGGAGCTTCGGTTCACCCTTCCGGAGGGGTATGCCTTTGCACAGGGGGCTGTCCCCGCACAGCTGCCCGCCCAGAACAGCGGGGGGCCGGTCCGCCTGGAAGGGGGAGAGGCGTTTGTATGGGAGGAACTATCCCAGGAGGATGAACGGACGCTGGTCGTGCGGCTGGCGCGGGAGGGAGAGGAGCAGGAGGAGCTGCCCGCCCAGGAGATGACGGTTACCGTGGAGGCGTCGGCTGTGGTGGAGAGGGAGACCCCTGCCCCGATGGCCGCCGCCCCGGCAGAGGAGGAGCCTCAGCCGGTGACACTGAACGCGGTGCTTCGGTCGGTTCCCAGCTGGGGCGAGGAGTATGCCGTGGTGCGCGCCGATTCCGCCTCCCTTTCCCTGGAATCGGTGGAATCCATCCAGATCGGCGATTTCTACAAGCCAGACGAGACTTCCCAGACGGTCTATTGGATCGACAACGGCAATGAAGAGAACAAGCGCCCTGCGGAACTTCCCTTCCAGGTAACCTTCACCATCGCCGGAGTGGCCACGGATATTCCCTTCGATGCGGATCATTGGAAAACCTATTTTGGCGAGGCCCCCATGCCGGAGGTGACTGCCACCGGCAGCGGGGTGGTCACCATTGCGCCCCAAAGCCCCCTTCCCAAGACGGTGACCTATACAGACACCTACGGCGACTCCAAGGACTATACGGTTACCTGGACGATCCAGCCGGCGGAGATCGTGGATGGCTATGACCACGTGGAGGTCACCCCGGAAAACGCCGATCTCTATACAGGAGCAGGGGGAAACTACGGCCATTACTATGTACTGCTCGACACCTTTACAGCAATCATTTCCCCTCATGTCGGGCAGAATGAGGACAATTCCGCCTTTATGGAGAGGCTGCGGCAGGCCGTGGAGGAGAACTTCCAGCTCCATACCGATCCCAACCAGGTGAGCGACAGGCCGGACTTCCCCCTGGATGAACTGCCTCCCGACTACTTTTCTTGGAGCGAGGACGGCGGGGCCCTGTCCATCCAGGGCCTGTGGCGGTATACCCTGGATGGCCGGGACATTACCTATACCATTGAGGCACAGGACGAAGAACAGACCAGCTTTGCCTTCGATGGAATGGAAGACGGGGACCAGATTGTCTTTTCCTACGACAATGCCGGCGCCCCCAACCATGGCTCGGCTACCGACAAGCTGTACAGCGGCGGGACGCTGGACCTCCGCCTCACCGGGACCACAACCTTCCAAGCCACCAAGGAGTGGCTGGACGCCGGGGACCCGGAGACGATTGCGAAACGCCCCGCGGGTACCCTGGAGCTGTGGCGGTACAAGGCCGAGGAAGGCTTCCAAACGGCCGCCCCGGTGCGGGACGGCACAGGGGCCATTGTGTCGGTCCCCCTGGATACTCAAGATAATAGCACCATTTTCTTCCCCCTCGACGGCAGTGAACTGGAAAAATACGACGCCGACGGCAACAAGTATCTGTATGTGGTGCGGGAATATTTGAATGGCAGCGGCAGTTACGAACAGGTGTTTGGAAAGGTGTCGGAGGACGGCACCATCCAGGACCGGCTGGAGATTGACGGAGAGGTACAGAACACCACCGAGCCCCGCAGCGACGCCCAGAACGACTTCCTCTACGACGGCGGCACCCTCTCCAACCGGATTGTGGGCCGGACGGTGGTCAAAGGGGAGAAGGTGTGGGATGCGGCGGCCTTCCAGGCGGCCCTGTCGGATGTGCGCATCGTGCTGACCCTGCAGGCGCGGCCTGCCGGCTCCACCTCTCAGGACGACTGGGAGAACACCGAGGTAACCAAGGAGCTGACCGACTTCACCGCCGAGAACATGGCTTCCCAGCCGGTGGAGGAGGAGTATTCCCGCTACGACGACCTGGGCAATCCCCTGGAATTCCGGTGGGTGGAGACCGCCGTCTATCAGGGGAAGGACAGCACCGAGAATCTCCTGAAGGACGGCACCTTCACCCTTCAGCAGGACGGGCGGCCGGTGGTCTTCCGTTCCCTGGTGAAGACCCTGGAGGACGGGACCACCCGGATTACCAATTCCATTACCGATACCATTACCTATGATCTGGAAAAACAGTGGGAGGACAAAGATGGCAATCTCATCGATCCCCCTGCGGATGTGGCGTCGATCACCCTGGCCCTCTATCGCCTGTCCGGGAACGGCACCCTGGAGAAGGACACCGTTTCCTACCTGACGGTGACCCTGGACGGCCAGCCGGAGGTGGAGGCGACCCCGGTATCAACCGACCCGGAGGAAGAGGGGGTAACCGTCCGGTTCCGGGAGGACAGCCCCTGGCACGGGGAGCTGACCGGCCTTCCCCAGTATGACGAGAACGGCCGCCAGTACGAGTATGTCCTGCTGGAGAGCAGCGGCGCCGCCAACTGGTTTCCCACCTATACCACCACCCGGGACGAAGAGGGAAATTACAACACCATTATCACCAACGCTCCTGGTGAAGGCCACCGGATCATGGTGCGGAAGGAATGGATCGACGACGGCGACGACGCCCACCGGGAGCCGGTGACGGTGGGAATCTATAACCGGAATACCAATGCGTGGGTGAACACGGTCACCCTGGGCGAGGACGGCGTTTGGCAAGAGCTGGTCTCCATCGGGGAGCTGGAACCGAAGGAGGTCTATATCCGGGAAACCCAGCTGGGCGATCAGCTCGTCGATTATACCGATGTGGATGGCCCCCTGGACGATCCTGAAAAGCCCTATGAAGGCTCTATCCAG
>CAJFKV010000034.1 GCA_904387055.1 Candidatus Heteroruminococcus faecigallinarum
TCCGGGGGGCGGAGCGCCCCCGTTTACGGGAGGCGGCCCGCAGGGCCGCACGGCAGTGGGGCCGCCGCAGGCGGCCCAAAGGTGCTTCCCCGGAAAACTACCGATTCCCACCCGCCCGCGTGAACCTCTGCAAAGAGGTGAGAAGGGGCGGAGCGCCCCCGTTTACGGGAGGCGGCCCGCAGGGCCGCACGGCAGTGGCGGCGAAGCCGCCCACCTTCGCCCTCGGCAGAGGACCCCCCAGTTAGTAGGAGACGATCTGGAAGCTGCCCATGGAGGGGAAGGCCTCAGGGTGTCCGCCGGCAAAATCGGCGGGGAAGAGGCTTCCCTGGTGGGGCTTGCGGGGGCTGTCGCTCAGCTTGTACAGGTTTCCATACAGGACCGTCCCCGGACAAAGGGCGCCGGGCGCAGTTTCCACCCAGGACCGGGGGAAGGAAACCCTGGTTCCCCAGTAAACACCCTGCAAATTTTCTCCCGACAGGGGATGGACCTCCGGCTCCACCGGCCGGCCGTCCCGGTAGGCTTCCCACCGGCCGCCGCTCCAGCACTGGAAGGAGAGCACCGGGCCCCCATTTCCTTCGGGGAAGAAAACCGCCCGCAGGCTGCTCTCCGGCTCGGGGCGCACCTCAAAGGCCCACAGCTCCACCAGCAGGAGGGAGGGGGTCAGGCAGAGGCGGGCCTGGGCAAAGGGCTTGTACTCCGCCGGCTCCAGCGGGTAATCTACAATATCGGCAACCGGCAGGGACTCCAGATTGGGGGCCTCGCCGGTACAACTGATCCAGAACTGCATTCTGTTTTCACACCTTTCTGTCGCGGATGACCCTCCGCGAAGGACGACGCCCGTCCGGCCCGCCGGGAAAGAAAAAGCCCGGCCAAAACGGGGGCGAAGGCAGTGGGGAAGGCTCCTCTCTCCTCTCGGGGTACTGCCGAGAACGCCAAAGAACACAAGCTATGGATACAAGAGAAACGAGGAGGAAAGCGGAGAGCATTCTCCCCCACTATTATACCACGGTTTACAGGGATTTGACAATCCAGAGAGGGGAGATCCTTTTGCCGGGAAGGGCACTGTTGGACGCTGCAAAAGGACGGGAAAAATGCCTTTTGGGAATCCTGCACAATAAAAAATAGGTATTCGACATCGGATGCCGGGCGCGGTACAATAAAGGCAGCTTAGCGGGGAGGGCAGGGATTCCGGATAAGAGGATTCCCCCCACGGCAGCCGGAAAGGATGAACAATGGCAATGGAATATCGAAGGCTGGGAAATTCCCAGCTGATGGTCTCGCCCATCTGTATGGGGTGTATGGGCTTTGGCGATGCCAAAAGGGGGCAGCATTCTTGGACGCTGGATGAAAAGGATTCCCGGGCGGTCATCAAGCGGGGGCTGGAGGCCGGGATCAACTTTTTTGACACGGCCATCGGGTATCAGAGCGGTACCAGTGAACAGTACCTGGGCCGGGCGCTGAGGGATTTTGCCAGACGGGATCAGGTGGTAGTGGCCACCAAATTCCTTCCCCGCACCCAGGAGGAGATCCAGAGGGGAATCAGCGGTCAGGAGCACATCCGCCGGATGGCCGAAACCAGCCTGCGCAACCTGGAGATGGACTATGTGGACCTGTATATCTACCACATGTGGGACTACGGCACCCCTCTTTATGAGATTATGGAGGGGCTGAACAACCTGGTGCAGGCGGGCAAGGTCCGGTACATTGGCATCTCCAACTGTCTGGCCTACCAGCTTGCCAAAGCCAACGCCCTGGCCGAGAGGGAGGGGTTTGCCCGGTTTGTCTCGGTACAAAGCCACTATAACCTGATCTTCCGGGAGGAGGAGCGGGAGATGGCCAAACTCTGTCGGGAGGACAACATCGCCATGACCCCCTACAGTTCCCTGGCCGGCGGCCGCCTCTCCAAAAGGCCGGGGCAGACCTCCAAGCGGCTGGAGGAGGATGACTACGCCCGGCTCAAATACGACGCCACCGCCCAGCAGGACCAGGTGATTATCGACCGGGTGGCCCGGCTGGCCGACCGCCGGGGCGTCACCATGACCGAGGTTTCCTTGGCGTGGCTGCTTGCCAAGACAACCGCCCCGGTGGTGGGGGCTACCAAGCCCCATCATGTGGACGGGGCGGCAAAGGCCGTCGGCCTTCGCCTGGCGCCGGAGGAGATTGCCTGGCTGGAAGAACCCTACCTTCCCCACAAGCTGGTGGGGGTCATGGCTCAGAATACAGCGGAAGCCGCCGGCGCCAAGCAGGTGTGGTCCACCGGCAGCCAGACCATTCAGCCGTGAACTGCCTGCAAACGGGAAAGGAGACGATTGTGATGTCCCAGTGGAAAGAGCTGTCCTGTACCGATCCGGAATTTGTGGAGCGGTGGGAGCATTTTGCCAAGGAAGAAGTGAGGAAGGAGGAAGGGCAGCAGCTGCCGCCCAAAACCCGGTGGCTGGCGATTTTGGCAACCTTGCTGGGCTGCCAGGGGGTCGAGACCTTCGAGGAGCTCCTGCCCCAGGCGCTGGAGGAGGGGGTGACCCCGGTCCAGGTCAAAGAGGTGGTGTACCAAGGGGTGGATTACCTGGGCATGGGGCGGGTCCGGCCGTTCCTGGACGCGGTTAACCGGGTTCTGGAGGCCCGGGGGATCGCGCTGCCCCTGGAAGGGCAGGCCACCACCACCCTGGAGGACCGGCTGGAGCGGGGGGCCCAAACCCAGGCGGAGATCTTTGGCCCCCAGATGCTGGAGGCCTGGAAGACCGGCCACATCAACCGGTGGCTGGCGGCCAACTGCTTTGGGGACTATTATACCCGCAGGGGGCTGGACCTGAAGGAGCGGGAGATGATTACCTTCTGCTTCCTGGCCGCCCAGGGAGGCTGCGAGCCCCAGCTGATCGGCCATGCCAAGGGGAACATGAACCTGGGGAACGACCAGGCGTTTTTGGGGAAGGTGGTTTCCCAGTGCCTGCCCTATATTGGCTATCCCCGCAGCCTGAACGCCATCGCCTCCATCCAGAAGGCAGCCGATGGGGAGTAACCCGGATTCGGAGAGGAGGAAAGCGGCAGTGAAGAGAGCTTCTTTTCTGCGCCCGGCTGTGGACGGGCTGATGACCCTGGCCCTACTCTTCCTGATGGGATACCAGCTGTGGGGGGAGGCGGCCCACGAATGGGTGGGCGCCGGGATGTTTGTCCTGTGGATTGCCCACCATCTTCTCAACCGAGGGTGGCACCGGGGGCTTTTCCGGGGCCGGTATTCCCCTCTGCGGGCGGCCCAGACCCTGGTGAACCTGCTCCTGCTGCTGGCGGTGCTGGCCCAGATCTACAGCGGGATCGTCCTGTCCCGCCATGTGTTCTCCTTCCTGCCCATCACCGGGGGAGCGGCCCTGGCCCGGCGGCTGCACATTCTGGGGGCCTTTTGGGGGTTCGTGCTGATGAGCCTCCACCTGGGGCTTCACTGGGGCGCGCTCCTGGGGATGGCCCGGAAGAAGGCGGGCCTGTCCCCCTCCCCCGGCCGGGCGGTCCTCTGCCGGATCGTCGGCGCGGCCGTTGCGCTGTGGGGGCTGCTGGCTTTTTTCCGGCGGGATCTGCCCAGCTACCTGTTTCTCCGCAGCGAGTTTGTCTTTCTGGATTATGGGGAGCCGGCCGTCTGGTTCTATCGGGATTATCTGGCGATTATGGGGCTTTTCCTCCTGCTGGGTTATTATGGGAGCAAGGCCCTGCGGGCTCTGGCCTCCCCTTCTCCGAAGCTGACGCAGACGGATGGGGGACGGTAGCTCGTTCGGCACAATATGTTTGGGGCCGCCTGCGGGCGGCCCTGCCGTTTTTTGTGGGGGATTCCCCCAATTCCCACCCGCCCGCGTGAGCGTTATGGAAACTGGGCCACCCTAGGCGGCCGGGAGGTTTTGTGGTATACTGGGGCTGACGGTCCGCCGTGGCCGCGGAAAGGAGCAGGACGATGCGATTGGTATCATGGAATGTAAACGGTCTGCGGGCCTGTTTGGGGAAGGGGTTTCTGGAGTTCTGCCGGGAGAACGGGGCCGACGTGTTCTGCCTCCAGGAGACCAAGATGCAGCCGGGACAAGCCCAGGTGGAGCTGGAGGGCTACCACCAGCTGTGGAACAGCGCGGAGCGGAAGGGCTACTCGGGAACGGCGGTCTTTACCCGTGTGGAGCCTCTGGAGGTGCGGTACGGGCTGGGCATCCCGGAGCACGACCGGGAAGGCCGGGTCATCTCGGCGGATCTGGGGGACTTTTGGCTGGTGAACGTGTACACCCCCAACTCCCAGGAAAAGCTGGCCCGCCTGGACTACCGGATGGAGTGGGACGATCAGTTCCGGGCCTATCTGCTGGCGCTGGACCGGGAGAAGCCGGTGGTGGTCTGCGGGGACATGAACGTGGCCGTGGAGGAGATTGACCTGAAGAACCCCAAGACCAACCGGCGCAACGCCGGCTTTACCGACGAGGAGCGGGAGAAGATGCGGCAGCTGCTTGGCAGCGGCTTCCGGGATACCTTCCGCGCCCTCTATCCGGACAAGGTGGAGTATTCCTGGTGGAGCTACCGGTTCAACGCCCGAGCCAACAACGCCGGGTGGCGGATCGACTACTTCCTGGTATCCGACCGGCTGATGGACCGGGTGAAGGACCACCGGATCCTCACCGCCGTCACCGGCAGCGACCACTGCCCGGTGGAGCTGACCCTGGGGTGACCGGCCCTTCGGAAAAAATGAAATGGCGCCTTTGCCAGAGAGAGAATGAGGGAGATCGAGGGCGTTTGGGGGAGGAATTCTCCCGATAAATTAAAAAATTTAAAAAATCCCTTGACAGCCCCTTCCTACGCGGCTATAATAGGGCATGTGCCTTGGCGAGGGCGTGTTCCCCGTGCGCCTTTGCCCGGTTTGTATCCCAAGAATCACATCGCCCGCTGCGGGCATCCATACACACCAAAACAGGAGGTAAAACTATGTCTACCACTATGCCGAAGGCTCATGAGATCAGCCGCAAATGGTATATCCTCGACGCGGCCGGCAAGCCCCTGGGCCGTACCGCCGCTCAGGCCGCTGTTCTGCTGAGAGGCAAGCATAAGCCCACCTTCGCCCCCCATGTGGATTGCGGCGACCATGTCATCATCATCAACTGTGAGAAGGCTGTCCTCACCGGCCGCAAGCTGGATCAGAAGTACTACCGCCGTCACTCCGGCTGGATTGGCGGGCTGAAGGAGGAGAAGTACTCCCACCTGATGGCCACCCGGCCCGAGCTGGCGATGATGCTGGCGGTCAAGGGCATGATTCCCGACACCACCATCGGCCGCGCCGCCCTCACCAGATGCAAGACCTACAAGGGCGCCCAGCACAACCACGCCGCCCAGAAGCCTGAGGCCTGGAGCCTGTAAGAGTAAGGAGGATTACCGATATGTACGAGAGCAAGCCCTATTTTTATGGCACCGGTAGAAGAAAGCATTCGGTGGCCCGCGTGAGACTCTATGCAGGCACCGGCAAGATCACCATCAACGGCCGGGACATCGACGATTATTTCGGCCTGGAGTCCCTCAAGCTGATTGTCCGCCAGCCCATGGAGCTGACCAACACCGCGGGCCGGTTTGACATTGTGTGCACCGTCGCCGGCGGCGGCGTGACCGGCCAGGCCGGCGCCATCCGTCACGGCATTTCCCGCGCCCTGCTGCAGAGCGGCGAGGACCTGCGCCCCATCCTGAAGAAGGCCGGTTTCCTCACCCGCGACCCCAGAATGAAGGAGCGGAAGAAGTACGGCCTGAAGGCTGCCCGCCGCGCTCCCCAGTTCAGCAAGCGCTAATTTTCTCACCGACAAATCCTCGGAATCCGGCGGTTCCGGGGATTTTCTTTTCTGTCCCTCCCCGGCCCCTGGCGGGCGGGAAAGGGCGGAAAATTCGTCCGGGAGGAGAAGAGCGGGAGACCCACCCGCCAGGCCGCAGCGCCCTGCGGCGGCCAGGCGGGGGATCTTCCCCCTTTTCCCCTGGGATGGAAGGAAGCTGCCGGCCCCGGGAGGAAACAACAAAAGGAGGAGTGTTCCCATGGAAAGATTCTTTAAGCTGAAGGAAAACGGCACCACCGCTGGCCGTGAAGTGGTCGCAGGCATTACCACGTTTTTTGCCATGGCCTACATCATTGCGGTCAACCCCAGCCTTCTCAGCCAGACGGGCATGGAGTGGGGAGCCGTTTTCCTGGCCACCATCATCGCGTCCATTACCGGCACCCTGGTGATGGGCCTGGTTGCCAACGTCCCCTACGCCCAGGCTCCGGGCATGGGCCTGAACGCCTTTTTTGTCTACACGGTCTGCTTTGCCCTGGAGTTCACCTGGCAGCAGGCGCTGTCGATGGTGTTCATCTGCGGCCTGCTGAACATCCTGATTACGGTAACCAAGGTGCGTAAGTACATCATCAAGGCCATTCCCCACAGCATGCAGAACGCCATTGGATGCGGCGTGGGCCTCTTCGTGGCCTATATCGGCCTGCTGAACGTGGGCATTCTGCAGTTTTCTTCCGGCGTGCCTGCCATGGCCACCCTCAACCAGCCGTCCCTGCTGCTCTTCCTGTTCGGCCTGCTGCTCACCATCGTGCTGCTGGTCCGCCAGGTGAAGGGCGCCATCCTCATCGGCATTGTGATTACCACCCTGCTGGGAATCCCCTTTGGGGTAACCGTCACTGCGGAGTCGGTCAGCTTTATGGAGGCCTGTCGCCAGCTGCCCACCACCTTCGGGGCCATCTTCACGGCGGAAGGGATTCCCTCCCTCTTTACCGATCCCCAGCGGCTCCCTCTGGTGCTGATCACCATCTTCTCCTTCAGCCTGTCCGATACCTTTGACACCATCGGGACCTTCATCGGCACCGGCCGGCGCACCGGTATCTTCAGCGAGGAGGACGAGCGGGCCATGGAGTCCAAGCCCGGCTTCCGGTCCAAGATGGACAAGGCCCTCTTTGCCGATGCCACCGCTACCTCCATCGGCGCCATCTTCGGCACCTCCAACACCACCACCTATGTGGAGAGCGCCGCCGGCATCGGCGCAGGCGGCCGCACCGGTCTCACCAGCGTGGTGGTTGCCGTCTGCTTTGCCGTCAGCGCCTTCCTGGCTTCCTTTGTAAGCGCCATTCCCTATTCGGCCACCTCCCCCGCCCTGGTGGTGGTGGGCATCATGATGCTGTCCACCCTGCGGGAGATCCGGTGGGACGACTTTTCCGAGGCGGCCCCGGCCTTCTTTGCCAGCGTGTTCATGGCCTTCTGCTACAGCATTTCCTACGGCATCGCCGCCGGCTTCCTGGTCTACTGCCTGACCAAGATCTGCAAGAAGCAGGCGTCGGAGATTCACCCCATCCTGTGGGTGGCCACCGGGCTGTTTGTGCTGAACTTCGTCCTGATGGCCTTGATCTGATGGGAGAGCGGGCCGCAGCCCGCCCCCTTCGGATCATCCGTCTTGCGGGGGAGCTGCCGTCCCCCGCGCCCCTAGAGGCGGCCGTTTCCCTGCCGCCAGCAAGCCGGGGCGGCCCGGCCGCCCTCATCCGCAACAAGAAAGGAAGGATAACCCCATGCGCAGAACCGGCGTAACTGCCCGAGGCATCATTATGCCCATCTTCAAAACCGGCGACGACCTGCCCGCCCTCATCAGCCAGGGGGTGTGGGAGGCGTCCCAGCAGGAGGGCTTCGCCCTCCACGACCAGGACATTGTGGCGGTGACCGAGGCGGTGGTGGCCCGCGCCCAGGGCAACTATGCCACCTGCCAGCAGATCGCCCAGAGCATCCGCTCCCAGATGAAGGGGGACGTGCTGGGGCTGGTGTTCCCCATCCTCAGCCGCAACCGGTTTTCCATCCTCCTCAAGGCCATGGCCATGGCCGCCAAGAAGGTGGTTATCCAGCTCTCCTATCCCTGCGACGAGGTGGGCAACGGCCTGCTCAGCTGGGACCTGGTGGAGGAAAAAGAGGTGGACCCCTGGCGGGACAGCTACACCGAGGAGGAGTTCCGCAGCGTGTTCGGCCGCCAGACGGTGCATCCCTTTACCGGTGTGGACTATATTGAGTACTACAAGAGCTTTGGCGAGAACATTGAGATCGTCTTCTCCAACGATCCCCGCTACATCCTGAACTTCACCAAGGAGGTGCTGGTCTGCTCCATCCACTCCCGGTTCCGGGATCAGCGCAAGCTGCAGAAGGCCGGCGCCACCACCGTCTTCCGGATGGACCAGGTGATGACCGCTCCCATCGACGGCAGCGGCTACAACGAGACCTACGGCATCCTGGGGTCCAACAAGGCCACCGAGGAGAGCGTCAAGCTCTTCCCCCGGGACTGCAAGGCCTTTGTGGAGAAGCTCCAGGAGGAGCTGGCCGCCCGCACCGGCAAGAAGATGGAGGTTATGGTGTACGGCGACGGCGGCTTCAAGGATCCCCAGGGGGGAATCTGGGAGCTGGCCGACCCGGTGGTCTCCCCCGCCTTTACCAGCGGACTGGCCGGTACCCCCAATGAGCTGAAGATCAAGTATCTGGCGGATACCGAGTTCGCCCATCTGTCCGGCAAGGAGCTGAACGAGGCCCTCCGGCAGAAGATCCGGGAGAAGCACGGAAGCCTGAAGGGGGAGATGGCCTCCCAGGGGACCACCCCCCGCCAGATTACCGACCTGGTGGGCAGCCTCTCCGACCTGGTGAGCGGCAGCGGCGACCGGGGAACCCCCGTGGTGCTGATCCAGGGGTATTTCAGCAACTACGCATCGGAGGAGTAAGTCCCCCGATTGGACGGCCTTGTGCCGGTCGTCCGGCGTCCGGGCCTTCCTTGTGGGAAGGCCCGGACGCTTTTTGCATCAGGGGGCCGGAGAAAGAAAAACGCCCCGACCCTGTGGATCGGGGCAAAAAGAGAGGCGGCGGCGGGAAAACCGGCGAAACGGGAAAAGGCTGGCCTCCCCCGCCTGGCATGGGACAATCAGGTTCCTATCCGGTAGGACTGGGTCAGGCGCCGCAAGGTGGCCACCACGCTGGTGCAGGCCTGGTAAGTGGTTTTGGGATTGGCCGCCACCGGCGTGTTCTCGAAGAGAAAGCTCATCCGGCCGTTGGGACCGCGGCAGACGATCTGATGGGTGTTGAGGGAAACGGTTGGGTCGGCGTAAATTTGGATCATTGTGCGGTCAAAACCCAGGGACGCCAGGCTGAGAGCGGCGGCGATGTTGATGTTCTGGGGAAATTTGCGGACGCAGTCCCGGGCGGGCCCGTCGAATAGGAGGGTGGGCTGTTCCATGTGGTCCAGGTCCCACCCCATCTCCTGCACATAGGGGATCCCCTTCCAGGCCACCGGCGGTTTCCGGGTGATCATGGTTACCTGGTCAATGCCGGACACCATGGCGCCTTGGATGGCGTCCAGCCCGCCGATGCCGCCGGAGGGAATCACCAGTTGGCTGCCGGCCTGCTGGGCGGTTTGAATCAGCCGATGGAGAAGGTCCCCATCCACCAGCGCACCAAGGCTCATAGGGATCAGGTGGATGCCTGCCTTCAGGAGCATCTCTCCATACTGGATGACCGCTTCATGGGAAGCGTTTTCGGCAACGATGTCCAGATGATAGTCCAAAAATTTTGTGGGATCGGTAATAACAGGGATACCCAGCTGCCGGGCGTGGGAAACACCCTTGGACTGCTCACTGCGGACACAGACAACCGCAGCCTGCGCGCCGGGGATCTTTCCTTCCACAAGGGCGTCCAGGACAAAGCTCCCGATGGTTCCGCATCCCAGAAGCCCGATTCGAATGTTGTCTTTCATGATGTTTTCTCCCAATTTGTCAGCGGTTATCCTTCTACAGTCACGCCCACATCCTCCAGGTACTGGAGTACGCCGGGGTGGTAGGGAACGCCCTTGATTTCATTGACATTGTCCGTATTCAGGTACTGGGCCACCACATGGACATCTTTTAGATAGTCTCCGTTTTCAAAGAGGGTCTTGGCGACGTTATAGGCTACATCGTCGGGCAGGGTGTCCTTCGACATCAAGGCGATCCACACGGCAAAGGTTTTGGTATCCTCGGGGACCGAAGAATAGGTGCCGCCGGGGATGGTGGCCTCCACATAGAAGGGGAATTTTTCGGTGAACATGGCGATCTCTTCGTCCGAGAAAGGAATCATCTTGATGGCGTCGGTGGTTTCCAAATCCACCAGGAACGGCGCGGGGGCGGCGGTATTGACCAAAACAGCGTCGACGGCCCCATTGCGGAAGGCGTCGGTGGTCTCGGTAAAGGACAGGTACTGGGGCTCGATGTCATCCATGGACAGACCCAGGGTCTCCAGGATGATTTCGTTGGTGGTGAGCACGCCGCTGCCGGGTGACCCCACCGATACCCGCTTCCCCTTCAAATCGGAAAAACTGTTGATGTCTGAATCTGCCAGGGTTACCAGCTGGATGACATTGGGGTACATGGGGGCGATTACTCGCAGGGGCACGCCGTCCTCCCCTTCCATTGCGTCCAGCGTTACATCCAACTGGATAACGCCCAGTTCCACCTTGTCTTCATCCAGAAGAGTCACATTTTCGGTAGAACCGGCAGTCACCTCCGCGATGGTGTTGATCCCCAGATTCCGGGTAATCAGATCCGCATAGGCGGAACCCATAATGTAGAAGGTTCCCGAGGTTCCCGCCGTCCCGATGGACATATTGGACATCTCGGTTGTCAGGGGCATTTTGCTGTCGGTAATAGGAACAATGCTGGCATCGTTTCCGGAAGCCGACTCGGTAGGGGCAGAACTGCTGCTGCCGCCGCAGCCCGCAAGAAGCCCCACTATCATGGCAAGCGCTACGAGCAGGGAAAGCTTTCTTTTCATATAGATTCCTCCTTTATCATTCTGTTGGTTGCAA
Source organism: Candidatus Heteroruminococcus faecigallinarum (assembly GCA_904387055.1). Classification (GTDB taxonomy): domain Bacteria; phylum Bacillota; class Clostridia; order Oscillospirales; family Ruminococcaceae; genus Heteroruminococcus; species Heteroruminococcus faecigallinarum. The sequence continues at coordinate 10,831 of CAJFKV010000034.1, forward strand.
AGCGGCTGGCGGCATCTTATGCTGCCAGGCTTTTGTACAAGGAAGAAGGGTTAACTGGCAGTGGAAAGCGTCTCCTTGCGATGATGGGACCATTGGAAAAGAATCGCCACCGCTACCACGGCAATGCCGGCGATGCTCACCCAGGTCCACGGCATGATCAGCATCAAGCCGCCCACCATCAGAATGATCCGCATAGGCCAGGCCGCCCGGCAGAAGAGCCAGCCGTTGATCCCCGCACTGAGGAAAATAGAGCCAAACACGCCAGTAATACCAGCGATGAGGGCTGTTACCAGGTCCCCTCGGAATAGCATAGACGGCTCCATGACGAAGAGGTAGGGAACAATGAAAGCGGGAATGCCCAGGAGCACCGAGTAACCGGCGGTGGGCCAGAATTTGGACTCGGCAATGCTGGTGGCGGCATAGACCGCCATGGCCACCGGCGGAGTGATCATCGAGACGGCGCCAAAGTAGAAAACGAACATATGGGCTGCCATGGGATCGGCGCCCAAACGGATTAACGTAGGCGCACCCAGCACGGCCAGGATCAGGTAGGCGGGAGTGGTGGGAAGACCCATGCCCAGGATCATGCTGGCAATCATCAACATCACCAGCACCAGGAACATGCTGCTGCCGGCCACCTGGATCATGGAGTTGGAGAACTTGAGACCAAGCCCGGTCAGGTTGATAACCGATACAATGATGCCGGCACAGGCGGTGGAGGCGATGACGACAAAGGAGCTTTTCGCCGCTTGTACAAACGAATCAATGAATTCCGCCAGGGTGGTTTTGCTGAAGATGATGCCGATCAAAACGGTGATGATGATCGAATAGACTGCCGCCCGCATGGCCGACATCTGCAACACCACCAGGAAAACGATCAGGGCAATCAACGGCAGGACAAAGATTCCTTTGCTTTTCATCATGGACTTGATGGACGGCAGGGAACTGGTATCAATGCCGTTGAGGCCATAGGCGCGGGCCCGGAAGTGAACCATCGCAAAAACGGACCCATAGTAAATGAGGGCCGGAATCAGTGCGCCGATGGCTACCTGATAGTAAGGGACGCCTAGGATTTCCGCCATGATGAAGGCGCCGGCCCCCATCATGGGGGGCATAATCTGGCCGCCGGTGGAGGCTACGGCTTCCACTGCACCAGCAAAGGCGGGAGTATAGCCGATCCCCTTCATCAGAGGGATGGTCACCACACCAGTTCCCACCACGTTGGCCACTGCACTGCCGGACACCGATCCAAACAGGCAACTGGAGACCACCGCCGCCTTCGCGGGACCGCCGGGGCTCTTCCCCAGAGCCTTCACGGCAAAATCAATGTAAAACTGCCCGATATTGGTGCTGGTAAGCAGAGCGCCAAAAAGCATAAACAGGAAAATGTAGGTAGCTGAGACACCTAGAGAAGTACCGAAGATCCCTTCGGTGCTCAGAGCCATCTGATTGATGATCCGAGGAAGGTCGTAGCCCCGGTGGTTAAGAATCCCTGGTAGATAGGACCCGAACAAGGCGTACAGCAGAAAAACAATGGCGATGCCTGGAAGGATCTTTCCCGCTTGCCGGAAGGTGAAGATCAGCACCAGGGCGATGATCACGCCGCCCATGATCAGGTCGGTCTGGTTAGGATTGCCGTAGCGCTCAATGATCCCGTCAAAGCCTAGAACGATATACACGGACCACGCCGTCGCCAACAGGCAAAAAACAGCATAGAGAATCTTTTTCCACACTTTCTCGGTCTTTTGAAAGGCCAAAAGATAACAAATCACCAGGGCAAAGGAGAGATGGATGCTTCGCTGCCACATGGCAGTCAGGACACCAAAAAACGCAGTGTACAGGTGAAATGCACCCATCGCGACACACAAAGCCGTTATGAGGATATCCAGCGGGGAACGTTTCTTCTTCTCTGCAAGGGGAATAGTCTCCGCCATCAATACCGCCTCCTTTTTTTCAATATGTTTATTGTTTCTAGGCTATTTACATAATAGCATGGATTGATATATAATAAAAATACGAGTTTCTTGTACTATCCATAACAATTCACTATAGGAGGCGCGGGGATGGACCTTCAATGCTATCGCAATTTCATCGCCATTGTGGAGGAGGGGAGCCTGACGGCGGCGTCCCAGCGGCTCCACATTGCCCAGCCGGCCCTCAGCAACCAGCTGAAGGCCATGGAGCGGGAGTACGGGGCCAGCCTGTTGATCCGGGGGGCCCGGCGGGTCTCCCTCACCGACGGGGGGCGGATCCTCTTTGAAAAGGCCAAGCACATGGTGGCGCTGGAGGCCTCGGCCAAGAAGGAGGTGCTGGACTGCGCTCGAGGGGTGGCCGGCACCCTGCGGCTGGGGATCACCTTCTCCAACTCCGTGTCGTTTCTGGACGGGATGCTCCTGGAGTACCAGCGAAAGAATCCCCAGGTGAAGTATCAGCTCTATGAAACCGAGACCAGCAAGATTCTGGACCTGCTGCGGCGGGGGATTGTGGAGATCGGCATCGCCCGCAGCCCCTTCCAGGCCTCCAGCGAGCTGGAGTTTTTGCAGGAACGGCCGGAACATTTTGTGGCGGTCTTCCGGAAGGGGGACGACTGGTTTTCCGGCCGGAAAGGGCCGATTCCCATTGCCGCCCTGGCCCAGGTTCCCCTCTGCATCATCCGCCGGTTTGAGCCGATGTTTTCCCTGGCCTGCCAGCGCAGCTCCTTTACCCCTAACCTGGTTTGTGTCAACACCCAGCTGGCCAGCAGCATCCTGTGGGTGCGGGAGGGGCTGGCGGTGGCGGTGGTCCCCCGGTCCAGCTTCCAGTACCTGGGGGACGACAGCCTGGCATGCCTTCCCATCGACGAGCCCATGCTGGAGACCAGCCGGGCCATTATTACGGTGAAGGGGCGGTACCTGTCGGCGGTGGCCCAGGCTTTTCTCAAGGTCTGCCTCACCTCCTTGAAGCTGGAGGACACCCCTTGAGCTGCCCATGGGGAGTTTCCAGCAAAAAACGGGCCCCCAAGGCCGCCGGATGGCGGCCCTGGGGGCCCTGCTTGCGATTACACGATAGGGAAAGAAGGGGCGGGGAAAATCAGGCGAGGGGAAGCTGAAACCAGAAGGTGCTCCCCTGGCCGACGACGCTCTCCACCCCATACTGAGCGCCGTGAAGGTCCAGCACCGCCTTGACGATGGCCAGCCCAAGTCCCCCCACCTCGCCGGGGGTTTGGCGGCTGGTGTGGTATCGTTCCCAGATGAGGGGGAGTTGCTGGGGCGGGATGCCGGGACCGTTGTCCGCCACCTGGAGGAGTACTTGGTCTCCCCGGCGAAGCTGCCGCACAATGACCTCTCCTTGGGGACCGCTGTGGACGATGGCGTTGCCGATCAGGTTATAGATCACCTGGGAGAGCTTGAGCCCATCCGCCAGGATCGACAGCTCTTCCTCCGCCTGGAAGGTGAGGCGGCACCGCTGGGGCTCCACCAGCTTGTTCCACCGCAGGACGATGTCCCGCACCGTCTGGGTCAGGCTCACCACCTCCCGGTCCAGGCTGATGGTGCCCGACCGGAGCTTGGACAGGTCCAGCATATCGTTCACCAGCTGGGTGAGGCGGCTGGCCTCGTCCACAATGACCTGGGCGTTTTCCCGGTTGTTTTCCCCGGGAATATCCCGCATCATCTCCCCGTAGCCGGCGATCATGGTGAGGGGAGTGCGCAGGTCGTGGGACACGTTGGCAATCAGCTCCTGGCGGAGGTTCTCGGTTTTGGACAGCTCCCCGGCGGCATAGGTGAGGGTATCGCTCAGGTCGTCGATCTCCCGGCAGCCGCCGGAGGGGAAGGTGAGGCCGTAGTTTCCCCGGGCCAATTCCTTGGCCCGCTGGCTGATGGCGGCGATGGGCCGGGAAATCAAGCGGGAGAGGAGCAGCGCCATCCCCAGGGAGGCCGCCAGGAGGAAGACCGCGATCCAAATAAACTGGACCCGCAGGGTGCTTACGGTGGCATTGACCGGCGTCACCACGCCATTCACCAGGACCAGCACCTGGGAGCCGTCCTCCCGCTGGACCAGCCGCGTCTGGATCAGCTGCTGCACCGGGCTGGGGGGAAACCGGCGCAGAAAATCCTCCTCCATCCGTTCGGGAGGAGCGGGGCTGTCGGTGGTTTCAAAAAACTCCAGCATTCCGCCTTCCCGCCGGGTCCACTGCCACTGCTGGTGCAGAATCTGGGGGGAGAGGGAGTGGATGACGCAGTTGTGGAGGGTGGAAGCGCTGTACAGATCCTGGCCGCTTTCGTCCAGAATCCGTACGCAGAGCTGGTCCCGCCAGGCTATCTGTTCCACCAGGGAGTCCAGATCCTGGTCGTCAATGTGCTCGGCCAGGGTGAGGGAGGCATCCTTGACCGATTGGATGGTGATGGCCCGGTAGATTTCGTCCAGAAAGACCACCTGGAGCAGATACAGGATCAGCAGGAGCGCCGCCACAAACACCGCCAAAAAGGCGAAGATCTTCCACCGGATGGGGGGGCAGCGCAAAAACCGATGGAGGACCCCCTCTTCACCCGTCAAACCGGTACCCCACCCCGCGCAGGGTGACGATGCGGCTGCTGTGGGCTCCCAGCTCCTTGCGCAGCAGCTTGATGTGGGTATCCAGGGTGCGGTCGTCGCCGCAGAAATCGTACCCCCACACCTGGGTAATCAGGGTATCCCGGGAGAGGGCGATCCCCCGGTTGCGGGCCATATAAAAGAGCAGATCGTATTCCTTGGGGGAGAGATCCACCTGCTGCCCGTCCACCCAGACGGTGCGGCCGGTAAAATCGATCCGCAGTCCCTCCAGCTCCAAAACCTCCCGGGAGGGGGCCTCCTCCCGCCGGCGGCTGCGCTTGACGATGGCGTCGATCCGCATCATCAGTTCCCGGGGCGAAAAAGGCTTGACCACATAGTCGTCCGCCCCCAGCTCGAAGCCATGAATCCGGTCGTATTCCTCCCCCCGGGCGGAGAGCATCAGCATGGGGATGTTCTTGGTTTTGCGGATCTCCCGGCAGGCGGAGAAACCGTCCAGCTCCGGCATCATCACGTCCATCACCACAATGTCAAAGTCCTGTTCCCGGCAGAGGCGCACCGCTTCCATCCCGTCGGCCGCCTCGGCGATGGCATGTCCCTCAAACTCTCCATATTTGCGGATGATCTGGCGGATCCGCTCCTCGTCGTCCGCCACCAAAATACGGCTCATATCCTCCTGCTCCTTCCCCATCTGGCCGGTGTTGTTGTTTTGTATCCTACCATGGGAATGTGACCGTTGTTTGAAGAAGGACTGAATCCTGGGTAAATTCCCCAGCGATTCGACCCTTCCGGCCGCCGCGAAGGAAGCTCGCCGGCCCTTCCCACGGCAAAAAGCCCGCGCCCCAGAGCATCTGCCCTGGAGCGCGGACCACAAGGAAAAAAGGAAATAAAAAGAGATTGAGGAAAGCAATGATTGGGTTTTGCGATTGGAAATCAGGCCGCGTCGCTGGCAGCGGCAGCGTCCTCAGCAGCGGCGGCATCCTCGCTGGCGGAAGCAGCGTCACCGGAGGCGGTGGCGTCCTCGCTGGAAACGGTGGCGTCCTCGGCGGCGATGGCGTCCTCGCTGGAGGCGGTGGCGTCATCGGCGGCAGCCGCATCCTCGCTGGAGGCATCCGCATCGGAGGATTCCTCCTCCGCCGCTTCTTCCTCCTCGGCGGTGGAGCTGTCGTCGGTTTCCTCCTCGCTGGAGCTGGAAGAGGTGCTCACCGTGGCGGTGGAACTGCTGCTGTCGTCGTCACAGGCGGCGAATACCCCTAGGGACAAGACCAGCAGGGCGGACAGAATCAGACTGCGCAGTATTCTGCTCATGTAAAAAACTCCTTTCAAGGTGGGAGCCGATCCGCCGGCAAGGGGAGGGCCGGCTCCCTTTTTGGGTGTGAGGGCAGTATAGCAGGCCCGCCTTAACGAATCCTTTAAGAAAACTTTCATCTTATTTTAAGGCTCCTTGGTAAAATAAAGGAAAAAGGATAAGGGGAGATCCCTCCTTTTTCAAGATAAGGAAGAATGGGTATGCGTATTTTGGTTGTAGAAGACGAGGTGCGGCTGGCCTCTACCCTGGAGGACATCCTCACGGCGGAAAATTATCTGGTGGACCTGTCCTACGACGGCATCAGCGGGCTGGATAACGCCCTCAGCGGCATCTACGACGGGATGATCCTGGACGTGATGCTGCCGGGGATGGACGGGTTCCAGGTGGTCCGGCGGATGCGCCGGGAGGGGTGCAGCCTGCCGGTGCTGATGCTCACCGCCAAGACCGATGTGGGGGACCGGGTCAACGGCCTGGACCAGGGGGCGGATTACTACCTTACCAAGCCCTTTGAACAGGAGGAACTGCTGGCCTGCCTGCGGGCGCTGCTCCGCCGCCAGGGGGAGGTGGTGCAGGAGGAGCTGGAGTACGGCGGGGTGAGTCTGAACCTGCAGACCTGCGTCCTGCGGTACGGCAGCCACTCCACCCGCCTCAGCTCCCGGGAGTTTGAGATTATGCGGCTGCTCCTCACCAATAAGGAGAGCATCATCCCCAAGGGGACTATCCTCCTCAAGGTGTGGGGATACGAAAGCAGCGCCGAGGACAACGTGGTGGAGGTATACATCTCCTTCCTGCGCAAGAAGCTCCACCACATCAAGGCCCCGGTGCAGATTGAGGCAGTGCGCCGGATGGGGTACCATCTGCAGCTGGAGGAGAAGACAGAGGGGGAGGCCCTCCCCCGGAAGGAGGAATAAGCCATGATCCGCAGCCTCCGGTGGAAATTTGTCGCCGCCATGATGGGAATCGTCACCGTGATTCTGGCCGCGGCCCTCGTCCTGTTTTACCGGTCCACCTGGGTCAATCTTCAGCAGGACACCGCCTCCGCCCTGGTGCAGGCGGCCCAGGAGTCCCTCTCCCGCGCCCCCTGGGACAACAGCCGCCAGCCCCTTCTGCCCTTTTTTGTGGTGGAGGTGGACAGCGAGGGGAATGTGCTGGAGAGCCGCCCCGGTTTCTTCAGCTTTGAAAAGGAGGCGGTTCCCCAGGAGATGAACCTGGAGGTGATCCGCCGCCCCGAGAATCTGGGCACCCTGGAGGACTACGGCCTCACCTACTACCGCATCCAGGGCCGGGAGCCTGCCAGCTGGCGGATTGTCTACGCGGACCGGTCCTTTGAGACCAGCACCATGGAGAACCTGGTGCGGACCCTGGTGCTGGTGGGGGGCGGGGCCTGGGTCCTCTTCCTCCTGCTGAGCATTGCCCTGTCCCGGTGGATGACCAAGCCGGTGGAGCGGGCCTGGCAGCAGCAGAAGCAGTTTGTGGCCGACGCCTCCCACGAGCTGAAAACCCCCCTCACCGTGATCCTGTCCTCCGCCCAGATGATCGCCTCCCGCCGCAGCACCGCCCCGGCGGAGGCCGTGCAGCGGTGGACCGAGAACATCCAGGCCGAGGGCGCCCGGATGCGGGGGCTGGTGGAGGATATGCTGACCCTTGCCCGGTCGGACAGCCAGTCCCCCCAAAAGCAGACGGCCCGCCTCTGCCTGGGGGAGGAGGTGGAGAGCGCCGTCCTCCCCTTTGAACCCATCGCCTTTGAACGGGGGCTGACCATCCAGTCCCAGCTCTGCCAGGAGAGCTATATCCTGGGGGACGGGGAGGGGATCCGCCGCCTGTGCGGCGTGCTGCTGGACAATGCCGTCAAATACTGCACCCCCGGCGGGGAGATCCAGGTGACCCTGGCCCCGGACGGGGGGAACAAGCACTGGCTGCTGACAGTGGAAAACGACGGCGCCTCCATCGACCAAAAGGACCTGAAGCGGATCTTTGACCGGTTTTACCGGTCCGACCCGGCCCGGGTCAACCACGGGGGCTACGGCCTGGGGCTGGCCATCGCCCGCCAGATTGTGCTCCGGCACAAGGGAAAGATCTGGGCGGAGAACCGCCCCGGCAAGGTGGCGTTCCTGGTCCGCCTGCCCCAGGCCCGGTAGGGCCGGGGCGCTGGAAAGGGGTTCGCCGTTGACAGGGGCGGGGCGGGACGGTACAATGGAGAAAACGCCCGCCGCCACGCGGCCGGGCTTCTTGTGGGAGGTACCGCCATGATGAAATCCTTGGCCGCCCTGGCGGCGGCAGCTGCCCTGCTGGTCCTGTCCGCCTGCGGCGGCAGTGCTTCGGTCAGCGAGGAGGGGGAGTCCTCCTCGTCCTCCCAGGATACCTCCCAATATCCCGCCCAGATTGGCGAGGTGACGCTGGAGGCCCAGCCCCAGGCGGTGATCTCCCTTTCCCCCGCCATCACCGAGTGGGTGGCCGACCTGGGCTACGAGGGGCAGCTGGCAGGGATCAGCGATTACTGCGACTATCCGGAAAGCCTTGCCCAGGAGCTGCCCCGGTGCGGCACCTTGTGGCAGATGAACCAGCAGGAGGTGGACTCCCTGGGGGCCGACCTGGTTCTCGCCAGCGCCCCCCTGGCCCAGGAGGACCAGGACTACCTGGAGCTGATGGAGATCCCGGTGCTGGTCCTTCCCCCCGCCCAGACAATGGAGGAGCTGCACGACCGGTACACCGACCTGGCCCGGGCCCTGGGGGGAGAGACCGACGGCCTGGCCCGGGGGGAGGAGGTAGCCGCCCAGCTGGAGGAGGGCATGGCCCAGGCGGCCTCCCGGGTGCAGGAGGCGGTGGCCCAGCGGGAAGGGGGAAGCCTGACGGTGATTCTGCTGCGGGAGGCGGACACCACCATGGCCACCGGGGACACCTTTGAGCAGACGATCCTGGAGGAGATGGGGCTGACCAACCTGGCCCGGGAATACACCGGCTGGCAGGTTCCCGCCCAGGAGGCGGCCGCCCTCAACCCCCAGCTGATCATCGCCCACGAGACCATCACCATCCCCGACCTGGAGCAGAATCCCACCTACCAGAACGGGCAGGCCACCATCTACGATCAGGTGGTGAACCTGGATTTCCAGGCGCTGGAGCGGCAGAGCCTGCGGATGGTGGCCGAGTGGGAGAAGGTTGCCGACTTTTTAACCGCCCAGGAATAAACAAGAGGGCCGCCCCGGAGGGGGCGGCCCTTTCGGTTATTCTCTTTCGGCAGGGGATGGCGCTTCCCCGGCCCGCGCCGGGGGGCGGGAGCCGCCGGCGTCCTTCCCGGGCCAGCGGGCAATGAGAAATTTGGTGGGGATTCCCTCCTGGGTAAACATCCGCTCATGCTCGGTGGGGGGGCTTTGGGAGAAGCCGCTGCGGTGAAGGTCCCGGGTTTCGTATGCCAGGACAAACCCACACTCCCCCAGATACCGGTGGGAAGCCAGGAACAGGTCGTCGTCGTCGGTCTTGAACCACAATTCTCCCCCCGGGCGGAGAAACTGCTGGTATTTGACCAGCCAGCGGGGGTGGGTCAGCCGCTTTTTGTGGTCCCGGGCCTTGGGCCAGGGGTTGCAGAAGTTGATGAAGATCCGGTCCACCTGGTCCTGGGGGGAGAGGATCTGGTCGATCCGCTCGATGTCGTAGGCGGTGAGGAGAACGTTGTCCACCGGCCGGCCCAGCTCTTCGAACCGGGCCGACAGGGTTCTCCGCGCCACCGCCAGCACCTCGCTTTTGATGTCGATCCCCAGGAAGTTGACCCCGGGGAAGGCCTCGGCCATCTGGGTCAGAAAGGAGCCCTTGCCGCAGCCCAGCTCCAGCCAGACTGGCTGGGGGCGGGAAAAGGCCTGGGCCCACCGCCCCCGCAGGGTCTGGGGCTCGTCGATGAAATAGGGGCAGGCGGCCAGCTCCGGCCGGGCCCAGGGTTTCCGTCTCATCCGCATAGGGCGGACCTCCTTTGTCGATGATGGGGATGGGCAGGGGGAGGGCTACGCCTCCGAGGGGCGGAGGGAAAAGACCACCCCGCCGTAGGGGGCCAGCTTTCCTTCCCGGAAGTCCCCCAGTACCAGCAGCGGCCGCAGCCCCTGGAAGGCGGGGGGAATGGGCGGGGAGACCGGCTCCTCCCGGCGGCTCACCGCCACCAGAAGGGTTTGGCCGGGGACGATCCGCTCGTACACCAGGCACTGGTCGCCGGCAGCGAGGAGAGAAAAATCCCCCCCGGCCAGGGCCGGCTCCTGCCGCAGGGCCCCCAGGCGGCGGAACACCTCCACCAGCTGGGCGTCCTCCTCCCCCCAGGGGTAGCAGCCCCGGTTGAGGGGGTCCTTGTACCCCCACAGGCCCGCCTCGTCCCCGTAATAGAGGCAGGGGATGCCGGGGAGGGTATACTGGACCAGGGAGGCCGCCGCCAGCATGGCCTTCCCCCTGGCGTATTGGTCGGGGGTGGGGAAGTGGTGCTCTCCCTGCCAGCGGCGGTCGTGGCTGCCGCAGTCCTCCCCCGCCAGGGCGGTGATGGCCCGTTCCACGTCGTGGGTGGAGAGGCTGTTCATCAGCCCGTCCACCACCGGGCGGGGGTAGTTTTCCAGGACCGACAGGATCCGCCGGCCGAACAGCTCCCCGTCCCCCCAGCGGAAGTAGTCCAGGATGGCCTGGCGGAAGGGGTAGTTCATCACCGAATCCAGCTGCTCCCCCAGGAGATACCGCCGCCGGTGGCCGTAGCTGGACTTGTTGGAGGCGTCTTCCCACACCTCGCCGATGATGGCCGCCTGGGGGTTCTTGCCCTTGACCGCCCGGCGCAGCTGGTCCAGGAAGAGGTCGGGCAGCTCGTCGGCCACGTCCAGGCGGAAGCCGCTGGCCCCCAGGTCCAGCCATTTGGCCAGGACGCCCTCCTCCCCGCAGATAAACTGGCGGTAGGAGTATTCCCACTCGTTTACGTTGGGGAGGGTCTGGAAGCCCCACCAGCAGTCGTAACTGTCCGGCCAGGGGTGGAAGTTGTACCAGGGGCGGTAGGGGCTGTTGGGGTCCCGGGCGGCGCCCCCCTCGCCGTAGCGGCCCTCCCGGTTGAAGTAGAGGCTGTCGCTGCCGGTGTGGGAAAAGACCCCGTCCAGGATGACGGCGATGCCCCGTTCCTTCCCCTCGGCACACAGGCGGGCAAAATCCTCCTCGGTGCCCAGCATGGGGTCCACCGACCGGTAGTCGGCGGTGTTGTAGCGGTGGTTGGAATGGGCCTCAAAGATGGGGTTGAGGTAGAGGCAGGTGACCCCCAGGGACTGGAGGTAGGGCAGCTTCTGCCGGATGCCCTCCAGGTCCCCCCGGAAGTAGTCGTTGCAGCGGAACTGGCCGTCCGGGTCGGGCAGGTACTGGGGCACCCCGCCCCAGTCCTCCCGCAGGCGGCGGCCTTCCGGCACCGGGTGGGGCCGGCCGCTGGCACAGAACCGGTCGGGGAAGATCTGGTACAGCACCCCCCGGCCCAGAACCGGCGGGGTGGACAGGGCGGGGTCGTAGACGGTGAGCTGCCACAGCACCCCCGCCTGCCCCGCGCTGCGGGAGGAAGCCGGGTCCCGGCAGACCACCTGCCGCCGTCCCTCCACCGTGGCCTCAAAGTGGTAGAAGTAGAGCCCCGGCTCGGGCACCTGGCATCGGGCCTCCCAGAAGGCGCCGTCCTCTTCCCAGCCGATGGATTCCATGGCAAAAACGGCGCCGGGCTGCTGCTCTCCGTCCCGGTAGAAGAGTACCAGGGCCTTGGGATCCCCCGGCTCGGGAGGCAGCCGCAGCCGCAGGCGGAACTCCTCTCCCGCCTTTACCGCTCCAAACGGCGTTTTGTACCGCTGGCTCTGGCTGTCAAAAAAGGCTTCCGCCACCATACATTCCTCCTTCATCTGTTTTGCGATTGCGGGGGGTGGGCGGCTGCGCCGCCGCTGCCGTGGCCGGGCTCCGCCCGGCCCTCCCGTTTTTGTGGGGGATTCCCCCACACCCCCTTTTGCGGGGCCGCTCCGCGCCCCGCGCCCCCAGGGTGACTCTTTCTATGGAGAAAGAGTCACCAGAAA
>CAJFKV010000035.1 GCA_904387055.1 Candidatus Heteroruminococcus faecigallinarum
AAAGCAACCCGCCGCAGTTTGGCGGGTTGCTTGGGGGTCTTTAGGGGGATGCCCCCGCCTGGCTTTCTGGTGACTCTTTCTCCATAGAAAGAGTCACCCCGGGGGCGCGGGGCGCGGAGCGGCCCCGCATACGGCAGGCGGGCCGCAGGCCCGCACGGCAGAGGGCCGCAGGCCCATACGGAAGAAAGGAGAAACAGGATGGCGGGAAGATTGTATGTGGTGGGGACGCCCATCGGGAATCTGGGGGACCTGTCCCCCCGGGCGGCCCAGACGCTGGCAGCGGTGGATTTCATCGCTGCCGAGGATACCCGGGTAACCCGGGGGCTGCTCAATCACCTGGATATTCACAAGCCGCTGGTCAGCTACTACGAGCACAACGCCCGGCAGAAGGGCCCCCAGATTGTGGAGCGGCTGCTGGCGGGGGAGTCGGCCGCCATCGTCACCGATGCGGGGATGCCCTGCATCTCCGACCCGGGGGAACAGCTGGTGGCCCTCTGTGCCCAGGCGGGGGTGGAGACGGTGGTGATCCCCGGCCCCAGCGCGGTGGTGGCGGCCCTGGCCCTCTCCGGCCTGCCCACCGGCCGCTTCGCCTTTGAGGGCTTCCTCTCGGCCAACAAGGGGGAGCGGCGGCGCCACCTGGAGGCGGTGGCGGCGGACGACCGGACGCTGATCTTCTACGAGGCGCCCCACAAGGCGGCGGCAACCCTGGCCGACATGGCCCAGATTCTGGGCGACCGGCCCCTGGCGGTGGCCCGGGAGCTGACCAAGCTCCACGAGGAGATCTGGCGGACCACCCTGGGGGAGGCCGCCGCCCGCTACGCCCAGGAGCCGCCCCGGGGGGAACTGGTCCTGGTGGTAGGAGGCGCGGAAAAGCCCGCCCAGGAGGAGGTTCCCCTGGAGGAGGCGCTGGCCCAGGTGGCCTCCCTGCAGGCCCAGGGGGTCCCCCTGAAGGAGGCGGCCCGGCAGGTGGCGGCCGCAACCGGCCTGCGGAAGAACCAGCTTTACCAGCTGGCTGCCCAGCAGGGGAATTCCAATTTGGAATAATCGATACAAAAATTCCAAATGGGAATTTGCTTTGAGGGCGATTCGGAAGCCCCGGATCCCCAGGGAGGCCCTCCAGGCGGAGATCCCTTCCGGCAGGACCCGGCGGCGTCCACGGCGCCTTGGGGCAAGGGCGGCGGACCAGCTGTCCGCCAGGCGGGACCGCGACGGGTTCCCCGAGGGAATGAAAGGGCGGGCCGGCAAAGGCGAGACCTGCTTCCCGGCGGGAAAACCCCATCTTTCGGGGAAAACGGTCGAACATATGGGAAAATAGGAAAGAAAAAATACAAAGAGTATTGAAAAAGGAGGGAAAACGGGTGCAGCGACAAGGACGGAGACTGTGGGCCGTGGCGGCGGCGGTGTTGCTTCTGCTGGGGGGATGCGGCGAGCGCCGGCCCCTGTCCCGGGGGGAGGAGGTCCCCTCCCAGGAGGCCAGCCTGCCCCCAGAGGAGGAAGCCTCCTCCCTCCCCTCTTCCTCAACGGAAGAAGAACCGGCCCAGGAGGCCGACCCCCTGGCCGCCTTTTCCCGGGAGGACTGGCAGCTGATCCTGGTAAACGCCCGGCATCCCCTGGAGGAGGAGCTGGCGGTGGAGCTGGAATCGGTCTATGGCTACCAGTTTGACCGGCGGGCGGCGGAGGCCCTCCAGGCGATGGTGGACGGAGGGACGGCGGCCGGGTTCCAGGTGCAGCTGGTGGACACCTACCGGTCCTTTGCTGTCAGCCAGGCCAATCTGGACCGGCGGATCCGCCAGCTGGTGGAGGAGGACGGGTGCACCCTGGAGGAAGCCCAGGCCATTGCCGTCCGGTGGATTGCCCCTCCCGGCCAGAGCGAGCACAACACCGGCCTGGCGGTGGACCTGGTGACGGTGGAATACCGGCAGGCCAACCAGCTGCTCAACCACAACTTTGAGGAGGATCCCTTCTTCTCCTGGCTGGTCGCCCATTGCGCCGATTATGGGTTCATCCTCCGTTACCCCAAGGACAAGGAGGAGATCACCGGCATCACCTACGAGCCGTGGCATTACCGGTATGTGGGGGAGGAGGCCGCCCGGTACATTATGGACCACGGCCTCTGCCTGGAGGAGTTTTGGGAGCAGCTTCCCTCCTAAGCCTCTCCCCGCCTCCCCTTAGAAATAAACGGAAAGGAAATGTATATGACACAAATTACTCCTCGTATTATGGATGTGACCCCCGGACCGGGCGGAACGGCTTTCCTGGTGGTGGGGAAAGAGAAAACGGCCCTGATCGACTGCGCCATGGCCTGGAGCGGCCGGTTGCTGGTGGAGCAGGTGAAGGAGGCCCTGGGGGAGCGGCCCCTGGACTATCTTCTGCTGACCCACTCCCACTACGACCACATGGGCGGCCTGCCCATGGTGCGGGCGGCCTTTCCCCAGGTGGAGGTCCTGGCCCATCCCCACGCCAAGGAGGTGCTGGCAAAGGCATCCGCCCGGGGATCCATCCGTCAGCTGGGGCTGGAGGCGGCGGAGCTCTACGGGCCCCAGTGGCGGCAGGCGGTGCTGGACTACCCGGACGAGGCCATCGGAGTGGACCGGACCCTGGCGGATGGCGAGACCCTTTCCCTGGGGGAGGACACCCATCTCCAGGCCCTGTGGACGCCGGGACATACCCGCTGCTCCATGAGCTTCCTCCTCCCGGAGGAGGGGGCCCTCTTCCTGTCGGAGAGCGTGGGCGTCTACACCAGCCGGGAGGTGCTGCCCGGGTATGTGACCAGCTGGCGGGACGCGGCCGCCGCCGTGGACCGGTGTGAAGAGCTGGGGGCCCGGCTCCTCATTGCCCCCCACAGCGGGCTGGTGCCGCCCCAGCGGGCGGCGGCCTTCTGGGAGGAGGCCCGCCGTGCCATTGCCGAAAGCCGGGAGCTGATCCTCTCTCTCCACCGGGCGGGAAAATCCCCGGAGGAGATCCTCGCCGCCTATACGGCCCGCTACCGGGACTGCCTGGCGGCCAGCCAGCAGCCGGACCGGCCCTTTGCCCTCAACGGCCAGGCGGCCATTGGGGTGCTGCTGCGGGAGGAGGCCGCCTGCCGGCAGTAGGCGGGGCCTATATCCGCCAAAAGGCCGGGAGCGGCCGGCGGCGCAACTTGGTAAAGTTGCCAAAAAAACTCCCCTCCCCTTTCTACGCGTTGACGGTGGAGGGGAAAAACACTATAATGGAACCAACCGCTCTTTAACGGTTTACTACTCTACAAATAGGAGGAACGTTTATGGCAAGGGTGTACAACTTTTCCGCTGGCCCGTCCCAGATGCCGGAGCCTGTCCTGCGGACGGCTGCGGCACAGATGCTGGAGTACGGCTCGTCCGGCCAATCGGTCATGGAGATGAGCCATCGATCCCGGGATTTCGAGGAGATTCTGCACTCTTGCGAGTCCCTGCTGCGGGAGGTGTTGTCGGTTCCCGACAACTACAAGATCCTCTTCATCCAGGGGGGTGCCAGCATGCAGTTCGCCATGGTGCCCCTCAACCTGATGAACGGCTCGGGCAAGGCGGATTATGTGGTGTCCGGCCAGTTCAGCAAGAAGGCCTGGAAGGAGGCCGCCCGCTTTGGCGATGCCAAGGTGCTGGCCTCCAGCGAGGAGAAAACCTTCTCCTACATTCCCCCGGTGGACCCGGCCCTCATCCGCCCCGACGCGGACTATGTCCACATCTGCTACAACAATACCATCTATGGCACCGCCTTCCCCGCCCCGGTGGAGACCGGCAGCATTCCCCTGGTGGCGGATATGTCCTCCTGCTTCCTCTCCCGGCCGGTAGACGTAAGCAGGTTCGGGCTGATCTACGCCGGCGTCCAGAAGAACCTGGGCCCTGCGGGCATGGCGGTGGCGGTGATCCGGGAGGATCTCATCGGCAAGGCCCGGGAGAACACCCCCACCATGCTGGACTACGCCACCTATGCCAACAACGACTCCATGTACAACACCCCGCCCTGCTGGTGTATCTACATGTGCAAGCTGGTGCTGGAGTGGATCCGGGACGAGGTGGGAGGCCTGGCGGCCATGGAGAAGCGGAACCTGGAGAAGGCTGCCATCCTCTACGATTATCTGGACCGGTCCGCCCTGTTTACCCCCTGCGTCCCCGACCCCAAGGACCGCTCCATCATGAACGCCACCTTCGTCACCGGCGACAAGGAGCTGGACGCCAAGTTTGTGGCCCAGGCCGCCGCCGCCGGATTTGTCAACCTGAAGGGGCACCGCTCGGTGGGAGGCATGCGGGCCTCCATCTACAACGCCATGCCCAAGGAGGGCGTGGAGAAGCTGGTGGCCTTTATGGAGGAGTTTGAGGCGGCCAACCGCCGCTAACCAGGGGCCTCCCCTCCCCCGCCGGAGGAAGGAGGCCGGGAAGGAGCCGAATTGCCATGTATCATATTCTAACCCTCAACAAGATTTCCCCGGAGGGGCTGCACCTCTTTGACCGGGCCAAATATTCCTACAGCGCCGAGATGGCAGATCCCGACGCCATCATGGTCCGCTCGGCCAATATGCTGGAGATGGAGCTGCCCGCCACCGTCAAGGCCATCGCCCGGGCGGGGGCCGGGGTCAACAACATCCCCCTGGACGCCTGCACCCAGCGGGGGATTGTGGTCTTCAACACCCCGGGGGCCAACGCCAACGCCGTCAAGGAGATGGTGATGGCGGGGCTGCTCCTCTCCGCCCGGAAGATCTTCCCCGCCATGGAGTGGGTCCAGACCCTGAAGGGCCAGGGGGACGAGGTGACCAAGCTGGTGGAGCAGGGCAAGAGCAAGTTTGCCGGGCCGGAGCTGCAGGGCAAGAGCCTGGGGGTGATCGGCCTGGGGGCCGTAGGGGTGGAGGTGGCCAATTTTGCCGAGAACTTCGGCATGACGGTCTACGGCTACGACCCCTATCTCTCGGTGGACACCGCCTGGAAGCTCTCCCGCACCGTCCACCACGCGGACAATCTGCGGACCATCTATGAACACTGCGACTTCATCACCCTCCATGTGCCCCTTACCCCCGAGACCAAGGGGATGATCAATTCCGAGTCGATCGCCATGATGAAGCACGGGGTACGGATCCTCAACTTTGCCCGCAACGCCCTGGTCAACGACGAGGACATCCTCCAGGCCCTGGAGGAGAAGACGGTCCGCTGCTATGTGACCGACTTCCCCGACGATCACCTTCTGGGGCAGCCGGGGGTTCTGGCCACCCCCCATCTGGCCGCCTCCACCCCCGAGTCGGAGGACAACTGCGCCAGGATGGCCGCCCGGGAGCTGGTGGACTTCCTGGAGAACGGCAACATCCAGAACTCGGTTAACCTGCCCAATGTGACCATGTGCCGCAGCGGCGACCTGCGCCTGGGGATTATCCACCGCAACATCCCCGCCATGATCTCCGGCATCTCCAACCTCCTCTCCGAGGTGGGGGCCAACATTGAAAACCTCACCAACCGGGCCCGGGGCGAGTACGCCTATACCCTGGTGGACCTGGCGGGGGAGATCCCCGCCGCCACCCTGGACCGCCTCCAGCAGATCGACGGGGTGGTGCGGGTGACCGCCTACCGGTAAACCGCCCCCCGGCAGCAAAGCCGCCCCCCTCCGGGCCTGAACCCGGAGGGGGGCGGCTTTTTTGCACCCAGGCAGGGAGGACGCCGTTAATTGGCGTCGCCCAGACGGACCACCGTCAGGGACAGATCGCTGAGGAGGAAATTGTCCTGATCAGGCACGACCTGCACATAGGAGGGGGTGCTGGTTACCTGGAAGGGAGCGCTGAAGGAAATGGTGGAAAATTCACTGCTGGCGTCAAAGGTGTGGCGGCCGGTTCCCCCGGGAATGGAGATGCCGTTTAGCTGAAGATAGAGAGAGATGGCAGCGGGAATGGCAGTGCCGCTAACCACGGAGGCCGTCCCGTTGAAAAAAGCCTGGTAGATGCCCGGCTGGGAAATTTCCACCTGGGCGCTTCCGGTCTGGTGGGTGATCCCCGAGCCGGAGATCAAGGAATTGCCTCGGAAGGAGAGGGCCTCCTCGGCGGCGGTGGGCTGGGCTGGGGCATCGGTGGTGGCCAGCACGTCGGTGACGCCGTCCGCGCCGGTGGCGCCCGTCCCGCCGGTGGTTCCTGTTGCGCCGGTGGTCCCCGTTGCGCCGGTGGTCCCTGTTGCGCCGGTGGTCCCTGTTGCGCCGGTGGTCCCTGTTGCGCCGGTGGTCCCTGTTGCGCCGGTGGTCCCCGTGACGCCGGAGATGCCCTGGATTCCCGCGGTACCGGTGGCGCCAGTAGCGCCGGTGGCACCCGTAGCCCCGGTGGGCCCGGTTGCGCCCCGCAGTCCCGCCACGCCGGTGGGTCCCTGCGGACCGGTTGCACCGGTTTGGCCGGTGGGGCCGGTCGGTCCGGTGGCGCCGGTAGTTCCGCGGGCGCCGGTCATTCCAGTGCTGCCGGTAGAGCCAGTGGAACCGGTTCTGCCGGTGGGGCCGGTGGTACCGGGATTTCCCATCAGGCCGCGGGGACCCATGGGGCCGGTGGCACCCTGGGGACCGGTGGCGCCTGTTCTGCCGGTGGGGCCGGTGGCTCCGGTAGCTCCCGTGTTTCCGGTGGGACCGGTGGGGCCGGTGGGGCCGGTGGGGCCAATCCGTCCGGCGGCGCCGGTGGCTCCGGTATTGCCCGGAAGTCCGGCAGATCCGGTGGCGCCGGGAGCACCGGTGGGGCCGGTGGGGCCGCCTGCCGGGCCGGTGGCTCCGGTACTGCCGGTGTTGCCCGGCAGCCCGGTATTGCCGGTTGCGCCGGTCATTCCGGTGTTACCGGTGGCGCCGGTTGCGCCGGTGGGACCGGTAGGCCCCTGGCCGGGGCAGGGACAATAAGGGGGATAACAGCCGGGACCCGGGGGACACCGGCCGGACTGGTCGTTGGGTCGATAAATGGTCATGTGATAACCTCCCATCCTGTTCAAAGGTGGTTCATCCCTATCCTATGCGGAGGGAAGCCCGGCTGTCCGCCTCCCCGCCCCTGGCTACAAAACAGGAAAAGACCGTCCCATGGCAACCAGGGGACGGCCTTTTCCGAGGAGGAGAACAATTTATGTATTGAGAGGATAGCGAGGAAAAAGAAGAACTTCTTCGGGAACCGGCAAACGTTTGGCAAGGAGGGCAGCCCGTTGGCTGCAAGGTCCCTCCAACGGAGGCTCCCAAGGGATTGTCCTGTCAGCCAGGTCCTTTCCCCAACTGACAACCTTATTATATCCCGGAAGTTGTTACAAATCAAGAGGAAAAATCGGATGTTTTGTGAACACTTTGTAAATCGCCCTTTTGGGGCAGCGAAGCTTCCTCGCCGCAAAAAAAGGCCCCGGCCGCCGGCCGGAGCCCGTATGGTTTTTCCAGGTGGGAGCTTACCGCCCAGGCTCCTCTTCCCCGTCCAGCACCGTCTCCAGGATGAAGGAGGGGCGGGCCTTGGCTTCCAGGTAGATCTTGCCCACATACTCCCCCACCACGCCCAGGGCCGCCAGCTGGATGGCCCCCAGCAGCCAGAGGGAGAGCCCCAGCCACCACAGGCCGCTGACCGAGGCAAGGCCCGTAACCGCCAGCAGGGCGGCAATCACCAGCCCCAGGACCGCCAGCACCCCCAGCAGGATCCCCGCCGCCAGCACCAGGCGGATGGGCTTGACCGAGAAGGAAGTGATGCCGTTGACGGCAAAGGCCAGCATCTTCTTCAGGGGATACTTGGACTGGCCGGCAAACCGCTCCCCCCGCTTGTAGGTCACCTGGCCGGAGCGGAAGCCCACCAGCGGCACCATCCCCCGGAGGAAGAGGTTGACCTCCTTGAAGCGGAGCAGCTCCTCCACCGCCCGGCGGCTCATCAGCCGGTAGTCGGCGTGGTTGTAGACCACCTCCGCCCCCATCCAGGCCATCAGCTTGTAGAAGGCCTGGGCGGTGTCCCGTTTGAAGGCGCTGTCGGTGGTGCGGTCGCTGCGCACCCCGTACACCACCTGGCACCCCTCCTCGTACTGGTCCAGAAAAGCGTCGATGGCGTCAATGTCGTCCTGCAGGTCCGCGTCCATGGAGATGGTCACCTGGGCTCCCCGGTCCACGGCGGCGGTCAGGCCCCCCAGCAGGGCGTTCTGATGGCCCCGGTTGCGGCTCAGCTTGGCGCCGGAAAAGAGGGAATCCTCCCGGTGCAGCCGGCCGATCAGCTCCCAGGTGCGGTCTTTGCTGCCGTCGTCCACAAAGAGGACCCGGCTGCGGGGGGAGATCCGCCCCGCCTCCATGAGGGCGGTCATCTTCTCCCGCAGGCGGCGGGAGGTTTCGGGGAGGACTTCCTCCTCGTTGTAACAGGGAATCACCAGATAGAGAATATCGCCGCGAGGCATGGTCACCGCTCTCCTTTCGGTTTGTGGTCAAGATTTTTTCAGGGATTCCGGTCCTCCAGCTGCTGCCGGCCCCGGGCCATGGCCTGGGCCAGGGAGGATTCCTCCTTCTCCGCCGGCTCCCGGGGCGGGGGAACCGGCTCCTCCCCGCCGGGGGTCTCCGGCGAGGGGTCCCGGCCGGCAGGGGGCCCCTCCTCCCGGCCGGGACCGGAGGGAACGGTGAGGACCTCCCGGCTCTCCATCTGGGCCAGGGGGATGGCAGGCTCCGGCTGGGGCTCGGGGACGGGCGGGGTCCGCCGCTGCCTGCTGCCGCCGGTCAGCCGCCAGATCACCAGGTAAAGCATCAGCACCACGGCGGTGCCTCCGGAGATCCACAGCCCGATCCCCAGGCCGGGGGTGTGGTAGGTAAAGCGCACCACGCTCTCCCCCGCCGGCACCCGCACCGCCATGAAGCCGATGCTGGCCCGCTCCACCTGGGCGGGCTGGCCGTTGACCGTGACCGACCAGCCGGCGTCATAGGGGACGCTGTAGAAGACCAGCCGCTCCTGCTCCAGGTTCAGCTGGGAGGTGAAGCCGGTGTTGTCCTTCTCAAAGTAGAGGGCCGACATGGCCCGGCGGGCCTCCACATCCTCCCGGAAGGCGTCGTCCCCCAGGTTGGTAAACTCCTCCTCCGGCAGGGGCTGCAGGAGGTCCCCGTTCCGGGCGATGGCCTCGTCGTCCAGCACCACCGCCCGCATCAGCAGGCGGCAGCGCATGTCGGTGGTGACGCTTTCATACTCTTCCTCGGTTACATAGTACTCGTACCCGAAGCCCATGGGCAGGTAGTTGTCGTTTTCGTAGATATGGTACCCCAGCTGGGTGTCAAAATAGGTAAATCCCGGCATGGGGGCCTGGTTGTCCTCGGTTTCGTCGATGAAGAGCCACCGCACCGACAGCAGGGACCGCAGAGGGTAGTACTGGGTCTGGGGCTTGGAGGACACGTCCCGCTTGACCCCCACCGTGGGGTAGAACTCCATGATGGAGGAGGGCACAATGCTGTGGAAGGCCTGGATGTTGGGGAGGAACCAGTACATTCCCAGGTTGTCGTGGGTGTCGTAAAGGTCGCTGCGGGCAAAGGTGCCCTCCTCCTCCGGCAGGGACAGCACCTCCCGCCCGGGAAGGGCCACCTGGGAAATCCAGTCGGTATTGGGGTAGGCGATCCGCCCGGCGGCAATCTCGCTCATCCCCAGCACCAGGCAGGCGGGCACCAGGGCGAAGGCCACCCCCCGCCGGAAGCCGGGCCGCTGCCGGTGGCGCAGCAGCAGGAGAAGGGTCACCAGGGCGGCCATCACCAGGATGACCGACATCAGGTAGAGGGGGCCGTACTTGTACAGGCCCATGGTGTAGGCGCCGGTGTCCGAATCCTTCACCGGCGTCAGGCCCACCGCCAAGGTGATGACCAGCACCACCCCCACCGAGACCCCCACCCCCGGCTTCCAGTCCAGGGTGTCGTCCTCCAGGGCCAGGGCGGTGGCCAGGGCCATGAGGAGGACCGGCATGTAGAACCAGCGGGCATAGTAGGAGTTGTTGAGGAGGATGAACAGGGCGTTGAGGCCGGGAATCAGGGCCATGCACAGGGAGAAGAAGAGCATCTTCCGCAGCCAGTTGTGACGGCGGGCGCTGCACCAGCTGATGGCCCCCGCCGCGCCGAAGAGAGGCAGATAGGCGGAAAGGGAGGACCACTTGGCCCCGTGATCGGGGAAGAAATTGGAGAGGGCGGGGGGATCGGGGGGGAAGAAGATGCTGTGGATGATGGCGGGCAGCCGCTGGTTGTGGCCGTAGAGCCACAGGCTCCAGCCGGAGAGAAGCTTGTCGGTACCGGTGCGGGGGTTGCCCAGGATGGCCAGGGCCGAGGGCAGGAGGGCCGCCATAGCCAGCCCCACCCCCAGAATCGCTTCAAAGGCCACCTTGCAGAAGCCGCCGAAGCTGGCCTTCCACTGGGGGCTGGTGCACCGGACGAAGAAATAGAGGACGACGAAGACCACTTCCCCAATGAAGAACCAGTAGTTCACCATGGCGTTGAGGGCCACCGCCAGGGCAAAAAGCCCCCGGCGGTTCTCCACCATCAGCTCCTCCAGGGCCACCAGCAGCAGGGGGAAGAAGGCGGCCACCTCCAGGAAGTGGTTGAAAAAGACGTTGTAGATCATCCACCCGGAAAAGGCGTACAACAGGGACCCCATGACGGCGGTGACCTCTTCCTTCACAAAGCGGCGGATGTACAGGCAGGAGGTGAGGGCCGCAGTGGCAAACTTCAGCGCCAGGAGGGGGGCCATCAGATAGGGGATCGCCTCCACCGGGAAGGGGAGGGTCAGCCAGAAAAAGGGGCTGAAGAGGAGATAGAAGCTGTAGGAGCCGATAAAGTTGGCCCCCAGGTCGGTGGTCCAGCTCCAAAAGATGTCCCCGCTGCGCACCGCCTCGTGGGCCAGCCGGTAGAAGGGAATCTGCTGGACGTTAAAGTCCCCGTAGTAGAAAAAGCACCCCCCGTCCATGATGACAAAGGGCAGGAACATGACGGCCGCCATGGCCAGGGCCAGGCCGAAGGCCTTCCAATGACCCCATCGGGATTGTTGCTGGATCATCCTGTTTCCTCCTTCCGGGAAAGCCCGGTGCTATGGTATCGAATGGGGGGCGCCTTCCCCCGCCGGGGGCGCCTCCTTCAGCTCGTCCAGGGACAGGCCGTAGGAGGGCAGGCACTCCTGGAGGAAGATCTCCGCCTCCGGCAGGCCCAGGGCGGCCAGGGACGCCAGGGAGGCCTCCTTGGCCCGCAGGAACTCCCGGTTGCCGGCGGCCTCCTCCTCCATGCACTTGATGAGGGCGGAGAGCTTGTCCGCCGCCTTGACCAGCCGGGCCAGCTCCCCTTGGGGCCCCTCCAGGTAAGGCTGATAAGCCTCCCGCAGGTCCGGCGGGAGGAGGCGGCCCAGGCGGCGGGCCGCCTTCTGCTCCACCGCCTTGTAGGCGGTGCGGATGGAATCGTTTTCGTATTTGATGGGGGTGGGCAGGTCCCCGGTGATGATCTCGCTGCAGTCGTGGTACAGGGCGTAGAGAACCGCCTGCCCCTCGTCGTAGCGGCGCCCCAGCCGCCGGTTGCCGATGACCGCCAGGGCGTGGGCCAGGACGGCGGTCTCGGCGGTGTGCTCGGAGAGGTTCTCCGGGCGGCTCTGCCGCATGAGCCCCCACCGGAGGATGTACTTCATCCGGGAAAGAAGGGCGTAAAAATGGATGGCCATGGGAGGCCTCCTTTCCATGCCGTTTTCCGGGAAGGGGCCCGCCCCCGGGGGAGAGGCCCTTCCGGTTGTCCTCCTCTATTATAGCGGCCCAAAGGGAGCGGTGCAATCCAAAGGCGCCCGGCGGCGAAAATTTTGTTCCCCTTGACTTTTTCCCGGCAGGGGGGTATACTACCCAGGTAAAACTGTATCATTTAAGACAGGTGTTACCATGAAGCTGACCGAAACCGAACAAGCCTCCCTGGGGGAGTTTTTCCTCTTCCGGGCATTGCCCGTCCAGGAAGCCCGCCGCCTCATCAAGGGGCTGGAGGGGGAAGAATTTGCCAAAGGGGCCACCATCTACAGCGCCCATCGGTTCCGCCGGTGCCTGGGGATCCTGCTGGAGGGCCGGGCCCTGGTGCGGAAGGAGCGGGGCCCCACCCTGCGGATTCTGGAGCGGGGGGACTGCTTTGGCGTGGCGGCCCTCTTTGCCCCGGCCCAGGAGTATGTCACCACCGTGGAGGCCAAAACCCCCTGCCGCATCGTCTTCCTCTCGGGGGAGGAGCTGGAGACCCTCTTCCGCCGCTGGCCGGATATGGCCATGGCCTATATCGCCTTCCTGGCGGGACGGGTGCAGTTCCTCAACCGGAAGATCGACAGCTTTACCCGCCCCACCGCCGAGAGCTCCCTGGCCTTCTGGCTGTGGGAGGAGATGGACGAGGAAGGCCGGGTGCGGGTGGAGGGGGGCTATGCCCGCCTGGCCCGGGAGCTGAATATGGGTCGGGCCTCCCTCTACCGGTGCCTGGAACAGCTGGAAGAACGGGGCCTCCTTACCAAGGAGGGCCCGATCATCACCATCCGCAACCCGGAAGGGATCAAGGAACAGGCGGGCCGGTAACCGCCCCGCCAGGAAAGGAGAACACAATTACCATGAAGAAACTGCTTGCACTATTGCTGGCGGCCGCTATGACCGCTTCCCTGGCTGCCTGCGGAGGAGCGTCCTCCGGCAGCCAGGCCCCGTCCAGCGAGGCCGCCCCTTCCGGCGAGGCGTCCTCCAGTGAAGCCGCCTCCGGCGAGGCGGATGCCGCCGGCACGGCCGATTACGAAAAGGAAACCATCCAGATTGCCGCCCTCAAGGGCCCCACGGCCATCGGCATGCTCCAGATGATGGAGGACGCCCAGAAGGGGGAAGCCCCCGACGACTACCAGTTCACCCTGGCCGGCTCGGCGGATGAGATTGTGGGCCGGATTGTCCAGGGGGAATTTGACATTGCGGCGGTGCCCACCAACCTGGCGGCCGTCCTGTACAACCGGGCCGAGGGCCGGGTCCAGCTGGGAGCCCTCAACACCCTGGGGGTGCTGTATATGCTGGAGAACGGCCAGACCATCCAGTCGGTGGCCGACCTGGCCGGCAAGACGGTCCACACCATCAGCAAGGGGTCGGTGCCGGAGTATGTCCTCAACTATGTGCTGGCCCAGAACGGCCTGGACCCCCAGACCGACCTGACGGTGGAATACCACACCGAGTCCACCGAGGTGGCGGCCCTGCTGGCCGCCGGCGAGGCCCAGGTGGCCATGCTGCCCCAGCCCTTTGTCACCAGCGTCCTCACCCAGAACGACCAGGTGCGGGTGGCGCTGGACATGACCGAGGAATGGGACAAGGTGGGGGACGGCAGCGTCCTTACCATGGGGTGCATCGTGGTGCAGAAGGACTTTGCCCAGAACCACCCCGAGGCCATGGCACGGTTCCTGGAGGCCTATGACCAGTCGGTGGCCTGGGTGACCGACGAGGCCAACCTGGAAGAGGCCGCCGCCCTCTGCGAGAGCTTTGACATCATGAACGCCGCGGTGGCCCAGCAGGCCATCCCGGAGTGCAACATCGTCTTTATCACCGGCGACGAGATGGAGGAAAAGGTAGGAGGGTTCCTCCAGGTGCTCTACGACGCCGACCCGTCCGCCGTGGGCGGCGCCATGCCCGATGAGGCCTTCTACTACAAGGGTTAAGACCCTGGCCGGCTGGGGCGGGGCCGTCCTCTGCTGGATCGGGGTGTGGCAGCTGGCCTACTGGTGGATCGACCAGGACCTGCTGCTGGCCTCCCCGGGGGACACCTTCCTCCGCCTGGCCCAGCTGCTGGCCCAGGGGGAAACCTGGGGGATCCTCTTCGGGTCCTTCTGCAAGATTTCCGCCGGCTTTCTGCTGGGGATGGGGGTGGGGGTCCTCTTGGGGATCCTCACCGCCTTTTTTGCCCCGGCCCGGCGGTTGGTCCAGCTGCCCATGGCCATCATCCAGGCGGCGCCGGTGGCCTCCTTTGTGATCCTGGCCCTGGTGTGGATCCGGGGGACCAACCTGTCCATCTTCATCGCCTTCCTCATGGTGATGCCCATGATCTGGACCAGCGTCCACCAGGGGATCCTCTCCGCCGACCCCCTCCTCCTGGAGGCGGCCCATGCCTACCGTTTGTCCCGGTGGACGGTGGCCCGGGTCCTCTACCTGCCGGCGGTCCTCCCCTATCTGCTCTCCGCCTGCCGGGTGGCCATGGGCTTTGCCTGGAAGGCGGGGATCGCCGGGGAGGTGATCGCCATCCCCCAAGGGGCCATCGGCACCCAGCTGTACGACGCCAAGGTGCGCCTGGAGACGGTGGATCTGTTTGCCTGGACCGCCATTGTGGTGATTCTGTCGGTGGTGATCGAGAAGCTGCTGACCCGGGGGCTGGAGCGCCTGGCCCGCCGGGGCAGCCGGGAAAGGAGGAAGACCGGTGACCCTGTCCGCCCATAACCTGACCTTTGCCTATGGGGAGACGCCGGTGCTGGCCGGTGTGAACCTGAAGCTGCGCCCCGGGGAGCCGGCGGTGCTGGCGGGAAGCTCCGGCGGGGGGAAGACCACCCTCCTGCGGCTGCTGGCCGGCCTGGAGACCCCCCAGGCCGGGGAGGTCATCCGGGAGGGGCGGGTTTCCTTCGTGTTCCAGGAGGACCGCCTCTTCCCCCAGCTCACCGTTTGGGAGAACCTGCGGCTGGTCTCCCCTTCCCTCTCCCGGGACCAGGCGGAGGCCGCCCTGGAGGCCCTGGCCCTTCCCCGGTCCCTGGACCTGTTTCCCGACCAGCTGTCCGGCGGGATGGCCCGGCGGGTGTCCCTCTGCCGGGGGCTCCTCTTCCCCGCCCAGATCTACCTGCTGGACGAGCCCTTCCGGGGGCTGGACGAGGAGACCCACCGCCTGGCCCGGGAGGAGATCGGCCGCCGGTGCCGGGGGAAGATCCTCCTGGCCGTGTCCCATGACCGGGAGGACGCCCCCGCCCTGGGGGCCCGCCTGCTGCTGATGGAGGAGCTTTCGGCCCTTCCCTGCCCTGAAAGGAGCGACTGCCCATGACGATGCAAACCAAACAGGAGATTCTGGAGGCCCTCACCCTTCCCCCGGAGGAATACCGGGCCGCCCTCCAGCCGGAGGCCCGCCGGGTGCGGGACGAGGCGAAGGGCAATCGGATCGCCGTGTCCGCCATGCTGGGGTACGACAACATCTGCCGGAACCGCTGCCTCTACTGCGGCATGCGGGCGGGCAGCCAGCTGGAACGGTACCGGTACACCCCCGACCAGGTGCTGGACCTCTGCCGCCAGGCCCGGGAGATGGGACTGGACCGGCTGTTCCTCATCTCCGGGGAGGACCCCAAGTTCCCCTTTGAGGGGCTGCTCCGGATGGTGGAAGGGGCCCGGGGGATGGGCTTTTCCCACATCAGCCTGGCCTGCGGGGAGTTTGACCGGGGCCAATACGGGGAGCTGAAGGCAGCCGGGGCGGACGAATATGTCCTGAAGTTTGAGATGTCCCACCGGGACACCTTCCAGCGGCTCAACCCGTCCGCCGATTACGACCGGCGGATGGCCGCCATGGGCTGGATCAAGGAGGCGGGGATGGCCCTGGCCTCCGGCAACATTGTGGACTATCCCGGCCAGACCCTGGACGAGCTGGCCGACGATATCCTCCTCATGAAGGAGCTGGAGATCAGCTGGGCGCCGGTGATCCCCTATCTGCCGGCGGCGGGCACCCCCCTGGCCCGGGAAGGGGGCCCCGGCCGGGTGGAGCTCTGCCTGCGGGAGATCTCCCTGGTGCGGGTGCTCCTTCCCGCCTGCGACATCACCGCCCAGCAGCCGGGGCCGGACCTGCGCCAGGGCCTGTCCAGCGTGGAGGGAAACCGGGACGCCCTCCTCTCCGGGGCCAACCTGCTCTTTGTGGACCTGCTGCCCGCCGCCCAGGCGGGAAATTTCCGGGTGATGGACTACCGCACCGTCCAGGGTCTGGAGCACATCCGCCGGGAAGCGGAGCTGGCGGGAATGGCCATGCCGGAGGGGCTGGCCGGGGAAACGCCGGCCCCGATGGGATGATGGAAAAGGTCCGGCAGCGATGCCCACAAGAAAAAGGCCGGGACGTTGTCCCGGCCTTTTTTTATGTGCGCGTTTTTGTATCATTTTGCCCCGTTTACAGCTCGATCCCCTGGATGGCATGCTGGTAGAGGAACTCTTTGAGAGGTTCCGCCTCCCCGGTGTTGTAGTACTCCACCAGACGGGCGTTGAAGGGTTCCATCTGTTTTTCGGAAATGGTCAGCATCCCGGCCCCTGCCTCCAGGAGGATCTTGTTGGCCAAGAGCAGGCTGGTGCGCTTGTTCCCGTCCCAGAAGAACTGCCCCCTGGTGCCCCAGGCAAAGGCGGTGAGGGCCTTGTGGGTGGCGGAGGCATCCCCCTCCAGGATCTCCCGCAGCTCCCGCTCCACCGCTTCGGGAACGGGCACCGGCGGCAGATAGTCGGTGCCGGAGATGGATATCCGGCCGGTCCGCAGCTTCCCCCACTCCAGCGCCTCGTTGCGGGCCACATCCTCGTTGAGGCGGCACAGGTAAGCCAGGTTTACCGGCTGGTCGATGGAGGCCATGAGGAACCGCCAGGCGTCCCGCATGTTGAGAATGGCTTGGATGTCGTCCAGCTGCACCCCCGGCACGTTGACCCCGTCCAGAATGGTTTTGATCTGGGGGAAGGTGACCGCCCGGTTTTCCATCTTCATGCCGCAGTAGACGTTCTCGTCCCATTTCTTCTTTGCCAGGAAGCGGCTCTGTTCCGGCGTCAGGTGGTATTTGTCCGCATAGACCATCCTGTCTCCATCCCCTATCCTCATCGTTTATGAAAAAAGAGGATTGACAGACCTGTCAATCCTCTTTTTTGGTGGTTGCGGAGGCAGGATTTGAACCTACGACCTTCGGGTTATGAGCCCGACGAGCTACCGGACTGCTCCACTCCGCGATATCTTTTTCTTGGGTGCTAAATTATTATACTACATCCAAGAGGGAAATGCAAGCCCTTTTTTGGAAAATCTCCGGTTCCGGCCATCCGGCCTGCTCCCCTTCCCCGCCGTCCAGGCAAGGAAAGGGAGCGGACCCGGGGACGCCGGCCGGGAAGAGGCCTTTCCTTAGAAGGAGAGATCCTCGTCCTCGGTGCCTGCATCGGCGGCAGGGGCATCCGCCTCCTGGCCGGCAGGCTTGGTGTCGTGGATGGGAATGGGACCTTCGTCGCAGCAGCAGTCGTCATCCTCGTAGTAGTAGTCCTCCAGATCGTCGTCGCAGCAGGAGAAGCCGCGGCGGCGGAAGAAGGCGGCCATCGCCAGGGCCAGGCCCATGACGGCGGTAAAGAGAGCGAGGATGGAAAGAATCACGCCGATGTTTTTCATAGGATAACCTCCTTACAATGTGGAAAACTGGGGGATGCTTCCAAGGGTAGGATGCCCCCTTCCCTCCGGGATCATACCCGAAGTGCCGGGGACCTCAGTGGACCAGCAGGGTCTTGCCGTCCATCTCCGCCGGCTGGGGCAGGCCCATCAGGTCCAGCATGGTGGGGGCGATGTCCGCCAGGCGGCCGCCTTCCCGCAACTTGCATTCCCGGCCGATCACCATAAAGGGAACCGGATTGGTGGTGTGGGCGGTAAAGGGGGAGCCGTCGGCCTCCACCATCTGGTCGGCGTTGCCGTGGTCGGCGGTGAGCAGGACAATCCCGCCCATGGAGGTCACCTTGTCGATCACCTTGCCGGCGCAGGTGTCCACCGCTTCCACGGCGGCCACGGCGGCGGAGAAAACCCCGGTGTGGCCCACCATGTCGCAGTTGGCGTAGTTGAGGATCACCACGTCGTACTTGCCGCTGTCCAGGCGGGCCAGCAGCTCGTCGGTCACCTCGTAGGCGCTCATCTCCGGCTTCAGGTCATAGGTGGCCACCTTGGGGGAGGGGATCAGGGCCCGGTCCTCCCCGGGGTAGGTGGTCTCCACCCCGCCGTTGAAGAAGAAGGTGACGTGGGCATACTTCTCGGTTTCGGCAATCCGCAGCTGGGTGAGGCCCGCCTTGGAGATGACCTCCCCGAAGGTATTGACCAGGGTCTGGGGATGGAAGGCCACCTCCACGTTGGGCATGGTGGCGTCGTACTGGGTCATGCACACATAGGTGAGGGGGAAGAAGCCCTCCCGGCGCACAAAGCCGTCAAACTGGGGATCCACCAGGGTGCGGGTGATCTCCCGGGCACGGTCGGGGCGGAAGTTGAAGAAGACCACCGAGTCGCCGCCGCGGATGCGGCCTTCGTCCCCGGCGCAGACCACCGGCACCACAAATTCGTCGGTGACGTCGGCGGCGTAGGAATCCTCCATGGCCTTCACCGGGTCGGGATTCTGGACCCCTTCCCCATACACCATGGCGGCGTAGGCCTTTTCCACCCGCTCCCACCGGTTGTCCCGGTCCATGGCGTAGTAGCGGCCCATGACGGTGGCGATCCGCCCAACCCCCACCTTGGCAATCTCCTCCTGCAGCTGGGCTACAAAGTCCCGCCCCGAGGTGGGGGGCACATCCCGGCCGTCCATCAGGCAGTGGACAAAGACCTTCTGGAGGGAGTATTTCCGGGCCATCTCCAGCAGCCCCAGCAGGTGCTTCATGTGGCTGTGGACCCCCCCGTCGGACAGAAGGCCGATCAGGTGGAGGGAGCCGCCCTTCTGGGCGTTTTCCATAGCCTTTACCAGGGCCGGGTTGTGGAAGAAATCCCCGTCCTGGATCGACTTGGTGATCCGGGTCAGCTCCTGATAGACCACCCGGCCGGCGCCGATGTTGGTGTGGCCCACCTCGGAATTGCCCATCTGCCCCTCGGGCAGCCCCACGTCCATGCCGGAAGCGCCGATCTGGGTGTGGGGGTTGTGGGCAAACAGACGGTCCAGGTTGGGGGTTTTGGCAGCGTGGATGGCGTTGCCTTCGTCCGCCTCCCGCAGGCCGAAGCCGTCCAGGATCATGAGAACAAGCGGTTTTTTCATCTGGGTATTACTCCTTTAATATCGGTTGAGAAAACAGTGGGTTACCGGGAAGCCGCCTGGATGATAGCGGCAAAGTCGGGAGCCTTGAGGGAGGCGCCGCCGATGAGGCCGCCGTCCACGTCCTCCTGGGCCAGCAGCTCGGCGGCGTTCCCCGCGTTCATCGAGCCGCCGTACTGGATGGTGGCCGCCTGGGCAACCTGGCTGCCGTAGAGCTGCTCCAGCACCCCGCGGAGGATGCCGCAGACCTCCCCCGCCTGCTGGGCGGTGGCGGTTTTGCCGGTGCCGATGGCCCATACCGGCTCATAGGCCAGGATGATCCGGCCCATCTCCTGGGCCGACACCCCTTGCAGGGCAGCCTTGGTCTGGAGGGAGACCACCTCGGCGGTGATGCCGGCCTCCCGCTGGGAGAGGAGCTCGCCCACGCAGAGGATGACCCCCAGCCCCTGGTCCAGGGCGGCGCGGATCCGCTTGTTGACCGTCTCGTCGGTCTCGCCGAAGTACTGGCGGCGCTCGCTGTGGCCTACGATGGTCCACCGGACCCCCATCTCCGCCAGCATCCCGGCGGAGATCTCCCCGGTAAAGGCGCCGGAGGCGGCCCAGTGGCAGTTCTGGGCGGCGACGGTGATGTTGCTGCCCTGGCAGGCGGCTACCGCCGTCTCCAGGTCGGTAAAGGGGACGCAGACGATCACCTGGCAGCCGGCGTCCTTGCAGAGGGGGCGCAGCTCCTCCAGGAGGGCCTTGGCCTCGGAGCGGGTCTTGTTCATCTTCCAGTTGCCGGCGATGACCGCCGGGCGCAGAGCTTTATTCATGGGGATTCTCTCCTTCCTGGGTGGGGTTCTGGGGGGGAGTGGGCTGCTGGGGCTGCCGGGGGACGTAGGACTGGCCGGCAGGGGGAGGCGGATAGGCTCCCGGCTGCTGGGCAGGGCCGCCCTGGTACCCGTACCCGCCGTTGGGGGCGCCGTATCCATTGTTGTATCCGCCGTTGTATCCGTTATACCCGCCGGGGCCGCCAGGGCCGCCGGGGTACTGGCCGCCGCCCAGGGTGATGGGCCGCTTGTTGCGGATGGCAAAGAGGAAGATAAAGCTGATGGAGAAGATGATGGAGGTCACCAGCATGATGACGGCGTTGTCCGGGGAGTAGTCCTTGTAGATGGCGTAGAGGGCGATGGCCTGCACCACAATCATGGCGATGCCGCAGCCGAAGGAGGCAAGGGCGCCCACCACGGGGATAAACCCGCCGGCGAAGCTGATGATGGAGAGCACCAGCAGAATGGTGCGGTAGTTGGTCTGCTTGCCCAGGTACCGGTTCACGTCGTCGGCCACCTTGCCCAGCAGGTAGGCGTTGGCCACCGGAATCCAGGCCAGGAAGGTGTTGTCCAGGCCCCGCAGCTTGGCCATCCGGGACAGGCCCAGGGCAAAAAGAATATAGGCTACTAAAGCGATGAGGAGGGCGACAATCAGCAGGCCGCCCAACACGGCAAGGACACCGGCCATGCCGTCGTTCATGCCATAAGTATAGCTGTAGTACTCCATAAGAGAAGGTCTCTCCTTTCCCAGGGCGGCAGCCGCCGGCCCTGTACAGCCGGCCGGGGCCAGCGGGCCCCGGCCGTGGTGGTTGGTGTGGTTACTTGTCGTTGAGGGCAGCGATACCGGGCAGCTCCAGCCCCTCCAGGAACTCCAGGGAGGCGCCGCCGCCGGTGGAGATGTGGGTCATCTTGTCCGAGAGGCCGCTCTTGGTGACCGCCGCCACCGAGTCGCCGCCGCCGATGATGGAGATGGCGCCGCTGTCGGCCACCGCGTGGGCCACCGCAAAGGTACCCTCGGCAAACTTGGGCATCTCAAACACGCCCATGGGCCCGTTCCAGATGACGGTGCCGGCCCCCTTGAGGGCGTCGCAGAAGAGCTGGACCGACTTCTCGCCGATGTCCATCCCCATCCAGCCGTCGGGAATCTGGTCGGAGGGGACCGTCTTGGAGTTGCAGTCCTCGGCAAACTTGTCGCCGATCTTGTTGTCCACCGGCAGCAGGAAGTTGACCCCCTTGGCCTTGGCCTTGTCCATGATCTCCTTGGCCAGCTCCACCTTGTCGTCCTCGCAGATGGAGGTGCCGATGGAGTAACCCATGGCCTTGAAGAAGGTATAGGCCATGCCGCCGCCGATGATGAGGGTGTCCACCTTCTCCAGCAGGTTGGTGATGACGCCGATCTTGTCCGAGACCTTGGCGCCGCCCAGGATGGCCACAAAGGGGCGCTTGGGGTTGTTGAGGGCGGCCCCCATCACCGAGATCTCCTTCTGGATCAGGTAGCCGCAGACGGCGGGCAGATAGTCGGCCACGCCGGCGGTGGAGGAATGGGCCCGGTGGGCGGTGCCAAAGGCGTCGTTTACATAGAGGTCCGCCAGGGAGGCAAGCTCCTTGGAGAGGGCGGGGTCGTTCTTGGTCTCGCCCTTTTCAAAGCGGACGTTCTCAATGAGCATCACTTCCCCGTCCTTCAGGGAATCGGCCAGGGCGTGAGCGTCGGGACCCACCACGTCCTTGGCCATCTTGACCGGGACGCCCAGCAGCTCGCTCAGGCGCTGGGCCACAGGGGCCAGGGAGAACTCCGGCTTCACCTCACCCTTGGGCCGGCCCAGGTGGGAGCAGAGGATCACCCGGGCGCCGTGCTCCATCAGATACTTGATGGTGGGCAGGGCAGCCACAATCCGCTTGTCGTTGGTGATTTTGCCGTCCTGCAGCGGCACATTGAAATCGCAGCGTACCAGTACCCGCTTGCCGGATACCTCCACATCTTCGATGGTTTTCTTGTTCACAGAGGTCATGGTCAACGTTCATCCTTTCATCCATTGATCAGTTCAAATACCTACCCCAGTGCTTTCTTCAAACGACAGGAAAACACTCCCTCTTATTGTATCCCAAAGCCGCTGGCATTGCAAGATTTCTCGGGAAATCCGTCCCCCAAAACGGGGCGTTTCCGGCACTTTTCACTTTGCAGAGGCTCGCGCGGGCAGGTGGGAACCGGTGGCCCTCTGCCGAGGGCGGAGGCGGGCGGCTTCGCCGCCCTGCTGCCGTGGCCGTGCTTCGCCCGTCCCTCCCGTTTTTGTGGGGGGATTCCCCCACACCCCCTTTTGCGGGGGCGCTCCGCCCCCCGGACCCCCAGGGGAACTCTTTCTGTGGAGAAAGAGTTCCCAGAAAGCCAGGCGGGGGAAATCCCCCGCCGCCCCCTGCCG
>CAJFKV010000036.1 GCA_904387055.1 Candidatus Heteroruminococcus faecigallinarum
TAGCGCCGGTGTCGGGGTTCTGGGTGGTGGTGTCGTCAGCAGCGGGCTCGTCGTCCTCGGCGGGCTCGTCAGCCTCGGCAACCAGCTCCTTGTCGGAGATCACGTAGCTGCCCAGCTTGGAAGCAGTGAACTCGAACAGGCCGTCGTCCTCGTTCCAGTCGGCATCGATGGGCTCCAGCTCACCGCCTACATACTCGTACAGATGGTACTGATCGCTGTAGTCGCCCTGGATGGCGATCTCAGCATTCCGGCCCAGGTTGGGCTTGGCAACGAAGTTGACATACTCGATGTCAGCATCCAGGTCGTAGTACTTGTCCTCGACCTCTTCGATGGCATCCTCATTCCAGTAAGCAAAGACCTGCTTGTCCTCGGGCAGACGGACCATGACGGAGCTCAGACGCTCGCCGTCGCCGCCGAAGTCAAACCAGCCGGAGGTGGTCACGTTGTAGATGGTGTTGTTCTTCACCTCGATAGCGGTAGCATCGTCCCGATTGTCGCCGCCGTCGATGTCCTCAACGTTGTTGGCAACAGTGCCATACACATAGTAAGCCTGGCTCTCATCAGCGTGCTTGTTCTTCATGGTCATCTCGCCCAGCAGATCCTTGGGCTCGTCGATGGTGTAGTTCTCCTTCAGCTTGATCTCCAGATCGATGCTGTTGTTCTTACCAGCGACCAGCTTGTAAGAAGCGACCAGAGCAGAACCCTTTTCCCAGTCAATCTTGACAGAGAAGTCGTTGATCTTGTCGTGGTCGGCATCATTCTGGGTGTGCCAACCGGTTTCCATGGTGTAAGTCTCACCAGGGAACATGGTGGCATCCGCGGGATCAACATCGGCAGGATCACCCACCTGCACCAGACCAGCAGCCATAGAAGTCATGGACAGAGCCATGGCCATGGCCAGAGCCAGAGCAATAACCTTTTTCATGGTTACAAATCCTCCTTGAAAATTTTGTTTTCATCAGTGACCGTGGGGCCTCTCTCCATCGACCCCTCGATCTGGTTTTAGTATAGCGGCTTTGGGTGAACTTGTCAACGTTTTTTGAAATATTTTTGTTACCAGTTTGTAAACGATTGGCCGTTATACCACGTTTTGTGGTAACTATTTTGTAACTTTTAGGCCGTTTCGACCTGGTTTTACGCAGAAATAATAACAAATCGGTAACACAAATTGTGGTATCAATTTTTGTTGCCGGCGGCCTGGTTTCCGGCGCTCCGGGTTTATACAGTAAGGAGTTGTTTCTTGTTGTTATACAAAAAGAAATGTTCTCTTGAAGCTACTTTTATACAAACAGGATTTTTTATTTGTTTTATACAAGTTCATCGTCCTGCGTCGGGGATGGAAATGACAATTCGGTAACCGGCTGGGGGAAGGGGATCACCCTTCTTCCCTTCCGGTTTTCCCTGCACCATCGTTCTGCCCCTCCTTGAAGGGGTGGGGGAAATCTGCTATACTGGTCTCAGGACAAACCCGCCGCCCCCGTCCGGGGCCGGCGTTTCCCCATCCACCCCGCCAAAGGAGGTGCCCCCCATGACCGACCATGACCTGCTGGTGAAGATCCTCGACCGCCTGGACTCCTTGGACGAGGGCCAGAACGCCATGCGCGCCGACATCCGCGACCTGCAAACCGACGTCCGCACCCTCAAAACTGACGTCAGCACCCTCAAGACTGACGTCAGCACCCTCAAGGCCGACGTCCGCGACCTGCAAGCCGGACAAAAGAAGCTGGAAGCCGGACAGGATGCCATCCGGAAAGAGGTGAAAGCCCTCTCGGACAAGATGGACCGCCGGTTCGACGACATTGCCCGGAACGTTGCCGAGGCGGTGGACGTCGTCGTGGACAAGATCGACGGCGTCCGGGTCGCCACGGCCAAAAACGGCTATCGCCTGGACGTGCTGGAAGGCGGCCGCAAGGCCTAGCTTCCCCGCCTGCAACCGAAAAAAGGAGCCGCTCTTCTTTCCGAAGAGCGGCTCCTTTTTTCGGTTGTTCCGGGGCATCAAGCCAGAATCGGCAGCCCCGCCAGGCTCTGGCAGGCCAGCAGCAGGAGCGCCGCCGCCAGGGTGAGGGCGGCCCCCTTGTGGCGGATGGGGGAGCTGTCCAGCTTGGACCGCATAGCCGTGAACACCAGCAGGCAGAGCAGATAGATCACCCCGCCGGCCAGGCCCACCTTGCCGGCGTCGGCACAGGTGGCCAGCCCCACGGCCCAGGTCATCATCCAGAAGGCCGCGGCGGCCAGCAGGCCGGTCTCCAGGTACTGGGTGGTTCCGTCGCTGCCAAAGAGGAAATGCTCGGCCACCAGGGCCACCAGCGACAGCATCACCAGCAGGGTAATGGTAATCCGCGGCAGAATAAACGCAGGCAGAAACGCCTTGATGACGATGAGCGCCACCGAGCAGATCATCAGCACCACCGCCAGGCAGACGGCGTGTCCCGCCGCCGGGGAGAGCAGTTTTTTCATCCGGTTACACCCCCCATTCTGTTGCGGCGGTCTCCACATCGGCGCCGGTTACATAGGCGCAAGCGGAGTTGACCGCCCGGGTAATGGCCTTGGAGGTAACGGTGGCCCCGGTAAGGGCGTCAATCTCGGTTCCCACGGCCAGGTTGCCGGTTGTCCCCAGGTACTGGGAGAGGAAGTCCGTATCGGTGAGGGCCCGGGCCCCCAGGCCGTAGGTTTCGTGGAGGCTGCGGACCACCAGGCCGGTCACCTGGCCGCCGTTGTCCACCCCCACCCACAGCACCACGTCGTCGGCATAGCCGTAGACGCCGGTCTCGATCAGGTAGCCGGTCTCGCTCTTCCACACCGCCCGGATGTTGTCATCCTCGCCGGTGTACTCCTCCGGGGCAAAGGTTTCGCCCCCGGGCAGCAGCATCTGCATCAGGGCCAGCTCCTCCTCCTGGCGCTTCTCCAGGGCCATGGGCCCCAGGCCCAGGTTGCAGCCGTACACAATGCCCCCGCAGGCCAGGATGACCGCTAGGGCTGCAAGCACGCTTTTCACAGCAGGACCCCTCCTTTCTTCTCCCCAAAGGGGCGGGGCGGAGCCAGCCGCTCCAGCAGCCACACCGTGGCGTTCATCATCAGGATGGCGTAGGTAACCCCCTCGGGATAGAGGCCCACATACCGGAACACCATCGTCAGCGCCCCGCACCCCATGCCGTAGAGGATCTGCCCCTTGGGCGTAACGGGGGAGGTGACATAGTCGGTGGCCATAAAGACCGCCCCCAGCACCACCCCGCCCGACAGCAGGCTGTACAGCATCCAGGCCAGGGGGTCCTCCCCCTTGTAAAAGATGAAGGTGAGGGCCGCCAGGGTTCCCAGGTAGGCGGCGGGAATCCGCACCGAGA
The DNA here is from genome assembly GCA_904387055.1 of Candidatus Heteroruminococcus faecigallinarum. GTDB lineage: Bacteria > Bacillota > Clostridia > Oscillospirales > Ruminococcaceae > Heteroruminococcus > Heteroruminococcus faecigallinarum. Next base: position 3,342 of record CAJFKV010000036.1, read on the forward strand.
TCACCTTCCGCCACACCAGGTACACGCCCCCCAGCAGGAGCAGCCCCTCGCTGAGGGTGCCGCTGGAGTTGCCCATCAGCATCTCCCACAGGGACTGCTCCGGCAGCACCGGCATCTGCATGTGGTGGAGGGGGGTGGCGCTTACAATGGCGTCCACCGTTCCAAAGAGGGAAAGGTTCTGCCCCGGCGCCGCATACCGCACCAGCGCCGCCGGGAAGAGTACCAGCAAGAACGCCCGGGCCGCCAGGGCCGGGTTAAAGATGTTCTGCCCAAGCCCGCCGAAGGCGCCCTTCACCACAATCACCGCGAAGGCCGCCCCCAGGGCCGCCATCCAATAGGGGATGGTGGCCGGCAAAGTCATGGCCAGCAGCAGGCCGGTCACCGCCGCAGACCCATCCCGCACCGGGTTGGGCTTTTTGCAGGCCAGGGAGAACAACCACTCGGCCGCGATGGCCGCCGACATGGACACCACCGCCACCCCCAGGTTCCGGGGGCCCATCACCACCGTGCTGGCGATCAGGGCCGGCACCAGGGCGATCAGCACATCCACCATGGTGCGCTGGATGGTATCCCTGCCCCGGATGTGGGGCGAAGACGTTACCGTCAATTTCATTTGGCTTTTCCCTCCTTCACCATGGCTTTGCCCTCCCGGATGGCCGCCACCAGCGGCACCTTCCCCGGGCAGACATAGGCGCAGCAGCCGCACTCGATGCAGTCGGCAATCCGGTAGCGGGTCAGCTGGGACAGGTTCCGGTTGCTTCCGTACCGGTAAAAGTACAGGGGCTGCAGATGCATGGGGCAGGCCTCCACACACTTGCCGCACCGGAAGCACACCGGGTCCTCCCGCTCCCCGTTATCCGCCTGGGTCAGGCAGAGGATGGCGTTGACAAACTTTACCACCGGCGCCTCCAGGTTCGGCTGGGCGACCCCCATCATCGGCCCGCCGGAGAGGACCTTCCACACGTCCTCCCGAAGGCCTCCGGCCGCCTCCACCACCTGGCCAAAGGTGGTGCCGATCCGCACCAGGAAATTCTGGGGCTTGGCCACCCCTTTGCCGGTAACGGTGACGATCCGCTGGATGAGGGGCATCCCCTCCCGGACCGCCTGGCTCACCGCCGCGCAGGTGGCGGCGTTAAAGACGGTGCAGCCCACGTCCTTCGGCAGCCCGCCGGAGGGCACCTGCCGGCCGGCCACCGCCTGGATCAGCTGCTTTTCCGCCCCCTGGGGATACCGGGTGGGCAGCACCCGCAGCTCCAGATCCTGCCTTCCCGCCAGCTCCTGTTCCAGGAGGGCGATGGCCTCCCGCTTGTTGTCCTCCACCGCCAGCACCACCTGCCGGGCGCCCACAGCGGTCCCCAGCAGGCGCGCCCCGTCGATGACCCGGCCGGGATGGGCCCGCAGCAGGGCATCGTCGGCGGTGATATAGGGCTCGCACTCGCAGGCGTTCACAATCAGCAGGTCCACCTGCCCCGGCTCCACCTGGGCCTTGACGGCGGTCGGGAAGGCCGCGCCGCCCATCCCGGTGATCCCCGCCTCCCGGACAATCGACCGGATCTCCTCCGGGGAAAGCTCCTCCCCGTCCGGGTGGGGGGTCAGGGCAGTTTCTGCCGTATCCTGAAAGTCGTTCTCGATGACGACGGCCCGGCGGACACCGCCGGGGTGGGGCCGGTCCTCGATGGCGATCACCCTGCCCGACACCGGCGCATGCACCGGCACACAGAGGCCCTCCCCATCGCCGATCTTCTGGCCCATCTTCACCTGGTTCCCCACCGCCACCAAGGGCTGGGCCGGGGCGCCGATGTGCTGGCTCAGGGGGACAACCACCTGGGCAGGGGCGGGCAAAACCGTCACCTGGGCGGCGGATGCCATCTCCTTCGCCTCCGGCGGATGGACACCTCCCCAGAACAAACGTCTCATATTGTCACCTCATCTTCTTTATCCTTGAATATACTCCTCAAATCCGGCGGAATAGGTCATCGACCCGTCCGGCAGCACCCACATGGCCTGGGCGTCGTGGGCCTGCAGCAGCCGTTCCCCCTCCTCCTGGGGAAGGGTAAACAGCGCGGTGGACAACCCGTCCCCCCAGCCGCTGTCCTGGCACAGGATGGTCACCGCCCGGTAACGGTTGGCAGGATACCCGGTCTCCGGATCGATGATGTGGTGATACCGGATACCGTCCACCGTGTAATACCGCTGGTAGTCTCCGCTGGTCACCACCGAGCCGGTCCCCACCTCCACCCGGTGGAGGAACTCCTCCCCGCCGTCCGGGTCCTGGACGCCGATTACCCAGGGGGAACCGTCCGGGCGAGGGGCAACCGCCCGCACATTCCCCCCCAGGCTGACAATCATGGGGGTTCCCGCCATCTCCTGGCAAACCCGCTCCAGGGCATAGCCCTTGGCAACCGCCCCCACGTCCAGGCTTTGCTGGGAATCGGGCAGGTAGACGGTCGAGGCCTCCCGGTCGATCACAACCCCCTCCATGGAGCAGTGGTTCCTGGCCTCCTCCAGCTGGTCCTCCGGGGGGAGCTGGGCGTTCTCCGGGTCCTCGATGCCGGCCTCCCGGTACTGGTGCCACAGGGACAGAACGCTGCCCATGGCCACATTCACCTGGCCGCCGCTTTCCTGGTACACCTGCTGGGAAAACTCCAGCAGGTCCAGAATCCGCCCGTCCACCATCACCGGCGCCACACCGGCGTTGTCGTTGATGGTTTTCAGGTTGGCCACCCCGTCGTACAGATTGTAAATGTCATACAGCTGATGGTACTCCTCCAGGCGGTCGTGGAGCTGCTCCACCGTCTGCCGGAACTCCTCCTCCGACGGGGCATACCCCACCACCGAGGTCACCGTATCAAACAGGTCCAGAAAGCTGGCCTCGTACCGCTGCAGCTCCCCGTTCTCCCCGCTCACCGCCGCTGCCGGCGAGCAGCCTGCCAGCACCGCGGCAAGAAGCAGGGGAATCCATCGCATCCTTTTCATCGGGTCTCTCCTCAGGCAGCCGCGGCGACCACCTGCTGGAAGGCGCCGATGCTCACCGTAACCGAGGCGGCCAGATCCGCGTCGGCAGCCGTGCCGCTCTCGGTAACCGCAATCCCGGTCACCTCGTCGGCCGTCTTACCCACCACATACTGGGCAAAGGCAGCCGCCTGCTCATACCACTCCTTGCCGATGGAGGACGCTGCCTTCATCCCATAGTCCTCCCCCAGCTGGTTCTTGGTGAGGGGAGCCGCCGCCAGGTCGGTGGTAATCTTCCCGGCGGCATCCATGTTCACGTTGCACTGCACCGCGTCGATGATGCAGCTGGAGATCACGCCGTCCCGGCTGGTCACCGCCGCCACCGTCCCATAGGCCTGGGCCAGGCCCTCCTTCTCCGCCGTGGCGTTCTTGCTGTCGGCCATGGTGGTCACCGCCCCCAGGGAGATGGTATCCCCTTGGGAGGCCCCCAGATAGGTGGCGCTCTCCGCTGCCTGTACAATCCCGTCCACATAGCCGCCGATGGCGATGGAAACCGAGGCAGCCAGGTCCGCGTCGGCGGCTTTGCCGTCCTGGGTCAGGGCAATTCCCCGCAGATCCTCCGCCGTCTTGCCCACCGCATACTGGGCCAAGGCATCCGCCTGCTCATACCATTCCTTGCCGATGGTAGACGCCGCCTTCATGCCGTAGCCGTCCCCCAGTTCCCCCTTGGTGGGGAAGGTGGTGGACAGGTCGGTGGTAATCGCCCCCTGCTGGTCAAAGTTGATCTTGGCCTGGATGGAGTCGATGGCACAGCCGGTGATGACGCCGTTGCCGTCCACCGTGACCGCCACCAGGGTGATGTCGCTCTGGGCAAGGCCGGGCTCCTCCGCCGTGGCGTCCTTGCTGGAGGCCACGCTGGGCAGGACGGCCAGGCCGGTCTTGACCGACTCCCCATCGGCGGGGAGGGCTGCTTCCGGCGCCTCCGAGCTGCTTTCCTCCTGGCTGCTGCTCTCCGCCGCCCCCTGGGGCTGGGAAGAGGATGGACTGATGACCGGGGTCCCGCTGCATGCGGTCAGCAGAACCGCCGTAAGAAGCAGTGCTAGCAATTTTTTCATTGTTCTTCCTCCAACTGTTTGGTATCGGGGATCTCCCCGTTGGAAACAATCCTTCCGCCGGGCCTTCCGGACCCGGAGAGGCTGGGAATCTGGCCGGTTGCCGCCAGCGCCCGGAAACACCGGGAGGCCACCGTCCCGGTAAGCAGGCCGGTCGCCGTCCCCACCACCAGCAGCAGGGGGAGGTAGGCCGCCACATAGACCGATTGGAGCAGCACCATGGCCGCCAGAATCTGCCCGGTATTGTGTGCCGCCGCTCCCAGCACGCTCACCCCATAGATGGACAAAAGGGGAAGCCTTTTGGCGGCGGCCATGGTTCCCATGGCCAGCAGCCCGCCGGTGAGGGAAAAGGCCAGGGCCGTAAGGCCGCCCCCAAATAGGGAGCCCAGCAGGCACCGGCAGATCAGAATGGCGAAGGCCGGCCCCGCCCCCAGAAAGTACAGGGCCATCAAGGTGACAATGTTGGCAAGGCCCAGCTTGATGCCCGGCAGGGGCACCAGCAGCTGCAGGGGAAGCATCCGCTCCACATAGGAGAGGGCCAGGGCCAATGCCACCAGCAGGGCGCAAAGGGTAATGGCTTTTGTCTTCTTCATTCCACCTGCCCCCTATCCGGCTACCATGTCCACTTGATCCGGCTGCCGGTCCCCCACCAGGCGGATCTCCATCCGGTTGGGCAGGCAGACGATGGCCCGCCCCGGCTGGGAAACCTTCCCGCTGTGGACACAGTCCTCCCCGGGGCAGTCGGATTCCTCCACCCACACGGCCCCGTCCCGGGCAACCACCAGGTTGGTGTACTGGCCGGCGACGGTCACCGTCCGCTCTTCGTCCAGGGAGAAGGACTCCACCAGCTCCCCGTCCAGGCGGATCTCCACCGTTATCCGGCTTTCCCCCACCGTTTGAAGCCAAAAAACCACACCCACAATCGCTGCCAGCAGCAGGACCATCCCCACCGCCAGCAGGTCCCCTTTCCGAAAGGCCAGCGGGTCTCGGTTTTTGGGAGCTGCATCCATTTCACGCCCCTCCTTCGGGCTGGTGCCCTTCCCCGCCGTTTCAGGGCGGCAGGGACCGGTTCACCCTGATCTTATCATACCATAGGACTGGCAGGGTATCCCAGTCCTTTCCGGGAGAAAATCTTTCCACTTTTTGTCCATTTTTTCAAAAAAGGACAAAAACCCCTTCCCCGCCCCTTTTGGGGAGCGGCCAGCTGTCTTTATTCTACCAAAGCTTCCCTTCCTTGTAAACCATGCCGGCCGCTTCCTCCCCGATGGGGTACAGCCGCTTTGCCAATATCCCGGGGAGGCGGTCCCGGTTTTCCCGGGTCACCAGGATCACCTCCACCTGGGGATGGGCGCGCACCGCCGCCAAAAAGGGATTCTCCTCCTGCCGCAGCGCCCCCACCACCGGAAAGGGCTGGTCCAGCCGGCGCAGCACCTCCCGGGGAAAGACCGGCAGCTCCGCCTCCATAAACCCCAGCTCGTCCATAACGGTGAGGCAGCCGGGGCGGCAGCTTTCCCAGATCAGCTCTCGGGCCAGCACCTCAAAGGCCGCCGGATTGCAGGGCTCCCGGTGAAGAGGGGAGGAAAAACGGGCCGCCTCCATCCGCCGCTGCCCGTCCATCGAGCGGACCTCCACCACCTTTCCTTCCCCTGCCGGCCGGCAGGGGGTGTGAAAGCCGCCCACCGGCCCCTCCCAGGAGGCTGCCAGCAGCCGGAGGATGGTGGACTTCCCCACCCCCTTTTCTCCGGTCAGGAACAGATGCCGCTTCATCGGTTTCCTCCTTTCGTCTGCGGGCGAGAAAAAGGCGGGGGACCGCCTTCCGGCAGCTCCCCGCCCTGCAACACGGAAATTCCTCTACCGGCGGCCAATGTCCTTCCGGTAGTGGGCACCCTCAAAGGTGATGCCCGCCACGCCGGCGTAGGCTTTGTCCAGAGCCTCCTCCAGGGTGTCCCCCAGAGCGGTTACGCCCAGGACCCGGCCGCCGCTGGTCACCAGGCCCTCGTCGCCCATGCGGGTACCCGCATGGTAGACGGTGACGCCCTCCCGTTGGCCGTGGCTATCCAGCCCGTGGATGGGCAGGCCGGTGGTATATTTGCCGGGATAACCGCCGCTGGCCATCACCACGCAGGCGGCCGCCCCCTTCTTCCACCGGATCTCCAGCTTGTCCAGGGTTCCTTCCCGGCAGGCCATCATCACATCCACCAGGTCGGTATCCAGAAGGGGCAGCACCACCTGGGCCTCCGGATCGCCGAAGCGGCTGTTGTACTCAATCACCTTCGGCCCGGCGGGGGTAATCATCAGGCCGAAATAGAGGCATCCCTTAAAGGGCCGGCCTTCCGCCTTCATCGCCGCCATGGTGGGCAGGAAGATCTCCTCCATGCACCGCTGGGCAACCTCCGGGGTGTAGTGGGGATTGGGGGCGATGGTCCCCATCCCGCCGGTGTTGGGGCCCTGGTCGTTGTCGTTTACCCGCTTGTGATCCATGGAGGAAACCATGGGCACCACGTGCTCCCCGTCGGCAAAGGCCAGGACCGACACCTCCGGCCCGGTGAGGAACTCCTCCACCACCACCTTCTCGCCGCTCTTGCCGAACACCTTGTCCTCCATGATGGTGCGGATGCCCTCCCGGGCAGCCTCCAGGTCGGGGGCGATGATGACCCCCTTGCCCAGGGCCAGGCCGTCGGCCTTGATGACCGTGGGGAAGGTATTCTTCTCCTCAATATAGGCCAGGGCCTTGGCCGGGTCGTCAAAGACCTGGTAGTCGGCGGTGGGAATGCCGTACTTCTTCATCAGGTTCTTGGAGAAGACCTTGCTGCTCTCGATGGCAGCGGCGGCGGCGGTGGGCCCAAAGGCGGGGATTCCCTCCTTCTCCAGGGCGTCCACCATCCCCATGGCCAGGGGATCGTCGGGGGCCACCACCACCAGGCCCACGTTGTGCTGGGCGGCAAATCCCACCACCAGGGGGATGTCCACGGCACGGATGTTGACACATTCGGCGTCGGCAGCGATGCCGCCGTTGCCCGGGCAGCAGTAGATTGTATCGGTCTTGGGGCTTTCCTTCAGCTTCCGGACCAGGGCGTGTTCCCGCCCGCCGGAACCGATAACCAAAATGTCCATTCTTTTCTCTCCTTCAAGGGGCGGCAAGCCTCTATCAGTGATGGAACAGGCGGATGCCGGTAAAGGCCATCACCATCTGATACTTGTCGCAGGTTTCAATCACATTGTCATCCCGGATGGAGCCGCCGGGCTCGGCGATGTACTGAACGCCGCTGCGCCAGGCGCGCTCAATGTTGTCCCCAAAGGGGAAGAAGGCGTCCGATCCCAGGGAAACGCCCCGCAGGGTGTCCAGCCAGGCCCGCTTCTCGTCCCGCAGCAGGGGCTCGGGCCGCTCGGTAAAGCGCAGCTGCCACTGGCCGTCGGCCAGGACGTCCATCCAGTCGTCGGAGATGTACACGTCGATGGTGTTGTCCCGGTCGGGGCGGCCGATGTCCTCCCGGAAGGGAAGGGCCAGGACCTTGGGATGCTGGCGGAGGAACCAGTTGTCCGCCTTGTTGCCCGCCAGCCGGGTGCAGTGCACCCGGGACTGCTGGCCGGCGCCCACGCCGATCACCTGGCCGTCCTTGGCATAGCAGACCGAATTGGACTGGGTGTACTTCAGGGTGATGAGGGAGAGGATCAGGTCCCGCTTGGCGCCTTCCGGCAGCTCCTTGTTGGCGGTGACAATCTTCTCCAGGAGGCTTTCGTCGATCTTCTGGTTGTTGCGCCCCTGCTCAAAGGTAACGCCGAAGACATCCTTGTACTCCACCGGGGCGGGGACGTAATCGGGATCGATTCGGATCACGTTGTAGCTGCCCTTCCGCTTGGTCTTCAGGATGGCCAGGGCCTCGTCGGTATAGGCGGGAGCGATGATCCCGTCGGACACCTCTCTCGCCAGCATGGCGGCGGTCTCCTTGTCACACGTATCGGAGAGGGCCACCCAGTCCCCGTAGGAGGACATCCGGTCGGCCCCCCGGGCCCGGGCATAGGCGCAGGCCATGGGGCTCAGCTCCAGGTCGTCCACAAAGTAGATCTTCTTCTCCACCTCCGACAGGGGCAGGCCCACGGCGGCGCCGGCAGGAGACACATGCTTGAAAGAAGCGGCGGAGGGCAGGCCGGTGGCCTCCTTCAGCTCCTTCACCAGCTGCCAGCTGTTGAAGGCATCCATGAAATTGATATACCCGGGACGGCCGTTGAGCACCTCAATGGGCAGTTCCCCTTCCCGCATAAAGATCCGGGAAGGCTTCTGATTGGGGTTGCAGCCGTACTTCAAAGCCAATTCTTTCATCGCACAATACCTCTCTTTCCAAATTCCGCTGCCGCCATGCCGCCGGCCGGGGGCAGCCTTTTCCTATCCCATCGCCCCTTCCCGGCAAGCCCCCGGGAAGGAACGCTGCTGGCTGTCTTCCGAACCCTTACTGGTTTTTGTTCACAATACGGGTATCGGTCTTTCCGGTTCCCAGATGGATGAACCGGGTAAAGAGAGACACCTTGTTGTCCTGGTTGAGGGCATTCCACACCCGCTGGGTAAAGGCGTCCAGATCCCCCTGGATGGTGACCAGCTCCGGCTCCCCTTCAAAGGAGGGGATGGGGCTGCCGTCACACCGGTAGGTGTGGATAAAGTGGCCCTGGCCCGCCTGGGTGTTGGCATACTCAAAGAAGAACCGCTGGGGCCGGGCCTCGTCCCCGTTGTCGCTCTTCAGGATGGACAGCCGGTAAGCGCTGCCCTCCACCAGCCCGGAGATGCGGGGGGTGAAGTTGGGGGCGTCCGGCTCGAAGGTCCGGGTGCGCAGGGCTTCCTCAAAGGACTTCCCCTGGGCCAGATAGTCGTAGACCGTGTCGGTCTGGTCCCCGTTGGTCACGATGGTCTTCCCCTCCAGCACCCGTACCGGGGAATAGATGATGAGGGAGGGGTCCTCCATCTTGCTGGGGTCGAAGGCCTCGGTGCGGATGCCCTCCCCCTCGGCCACAAACACCCGGTTGCGGCTGTTCTGGCTGCGGCCCATAATAAAATAGGCGATGGCCATGTGCTGGCCGTCCTCGCTGCGGCCGATTACGATTCCCCGGCCGGGGTAGCTGTTCTGGGACAGCACCGTTTCCAGATTCTCACACTTCATCGGGAAGCCTCCTTTTTCTCTGCATACGCTTGGCTGACCATGTCCAGAGCCTGGGGGAGGATCTGCCACTCGGCCTCCTCCATCACCCGTCTCTGGAGGGTTTCGGGGGTATCGCCGGGGAGAATCTCCACCGCCTTTTGCAGGATGATCTGCCCCCCGTCGGTAATCTCGTTGACAAAATGGACGGTGGCGCCGGTTACCTTCACCCCGTAGTCCAGCGCCGCCTGATGGACCCGCAGGCCGTAAAACCCGTCCCCGCAGAAGGAAGGGATCAGCGAGGGGTGGACGTTGAGGATCCGGTGGTCGTACTTCCGGCAGAGGGAGACCGGCAGCACACAGAGGAAGCCCGCCAGGACAATCAGGTCGGCCCGCTCCCTCTCCAGCACCGCTTCCAGCGCCCGGCCGTAGGCCTCGTTGTCCGGATAGTCCTTCCGGGGCAGCGTGATGCCGGGAATACCGGCTGCCTCCGCCCGCTGGAGAGCGTAGGCCCCCTCCTTGGAGGAAACGACGCAGCAAAAGTCCACCGCCGGCAGCTTTCCCGCCGCCTGGGCGTCGATAAGGGCCTGGAGGTTGGTCCCTCCGCCGGAGACCAGCACCGCCACCCTTGCCTTTTGATTCATAAGCACCCTCCTGTACAAAAACACAAGCCGGGCCCCGCCGAGGGGACCCGGCTTTGTCGGTCATACCGCTTCCACTGAACGCCTGTCCTGCTTATCCGCGGATCTCCACCCCGGTGTCCCCATCGGCAATCTGGCCGATGATCCGGGCCTTTTCACCCGCGGCGGCCAGCACCTCCAGGGCTTTGTCCGCCTGATCCTTGGGCACCACCACACACATGCCGATGCCCATATTGAAGGTGTTGAACATATCCCGCTCCGGAATATCCCCTTCCCGCTGAATCAGCCGGAAGATGGGCAGCACCGGCACGGCCGCCTTCTCGATGACCGCCTTCTTGCCGGGAGCCAGGCAGCGGGGAATGTTCTCATAAAAGCCGCCCCCGGTAATGTGGGAGATGCTCTTTACCGTCACCTGGCGGCAGAGCTCCAGGATGGGCTTTACATAGATCTTGGTGGGGGTGAGCAGGCACTCCCCCAGGGTCATGCCCAGCTCGTCCTGGAACCGGTCCAGGCTCTTCTGCCCAATGTCAAACACCCGCCGCACCAGGGAGAACCCGTTGGAATGGACGCCGGAGGAGGCCAGGCCGATGATGACATCCCCGGTCTCCACCCGGGCGGGGTCCAGGATCTTCTCCCGATCCACCATTCCCACGGCAAAGCCCGCCAGGTCGTACTCGTCCGGGGGATAGAAGCCGGGCATCTCGGCGGTTTCCCCGCCGATGAGGGCCGCCCCCGCCTGGACGCAGCCCTCGGCCACGCCGGCAACGATCTGGGCCACCCGCGAGGGCAGGTTCTTGCCCACCGCCACATAATCCAGGAAGAAGAGGGGGGCCGCGCCGCAGCAAACCACGTCGTTGACACACATGGCCACACAGTCGATGCCCACCGTGTCATGCTTGTCCATGAGGAAGGCCAGCTTCAGCTTGGTGCCCACCCCATCGGTCCCCGAAACCAGCACCGGCTCCTTCATGCCGGCCAGCTCCGGGCGGAAGAGGCCCCCAAAGCCCCCCAGCCCCGACAGGACCCCGGGGGTATTGGTACGGGCCACGTGCTCCTTCATCAGCTCCACAGCCTTGTAGCCGGCGGTAACGTCCACCCCGGCCGCTTTGTAACTCTCGCTGTAGCTCTTTTCCATTCTGTCCTCCATCCTTTCCCTCCGCGGGGAGGGAAACTCTATTCCTTGATCTGGCTTTCAAACTTGCACTTGCCGCACTGGGACGGTACCTCCACCGGGTACTCCCCGTTAAAGCAGCCCACACAGAAGCCGCACTTGGCCCCCTCGGCAATCCGCTGCACATCGGCGATGCTCAGGTATCCCAAGCTGTCCACCCCGATGTGGCGGGCAATCTCCTCCACCGGCATCTGGCAGGCGATCAGCTTGTCCTTGCTGTCCACATCCACGCCGAAGTAGCAGGGGTTGGTAAAGGGCGGGGCCGATACCCGCATGTGGACCTCGGTGGCGCCCGCATCCCGCAGCAGCTTTACAATCCGGGCGCTGGTGGTGCCCCGGACGATGGAGTCGTCCACCATCACCACCCGCTTGCCTCGCACCGTATCGGCCAGGGCGTTCAGCTTGATGTTTACCGACCGTTCCCGCTGCTTCTGGGTGGGCTGGATGAAGGTGCGGCCAATATACCGGTTCTTCACAAAGCCGATGCCGTAGGGAATGCCCGACTGCTCGGCAAAGCCCATGGCGGCATCCAGGCCCGAATCGGGCACGCCGATGACCACGTCCGCCTGGACGGGATGCTCCAGCGCCAGGTAGGCGCCGGCCCGTTTCCGGGCGCGGTGGACGCTGGCCCCCTCGATGACCGAATCCGGCCGGGCGATGTACACAAACTCAAAGACGCACAGGCTGCTGGGCACCTTGCCGCAGTGGGTCCGGATGCTGCGCACCCCGTTCTTGTCGCAGACCACAATCTCCCCCGGCTCCAGATCCCGGACGAACTTGGCCCCGATGCTGTCCAGTGCACAGCTCTCGGAGGCAAAGACCACGTCCCCGTCCAGGTCGCCCATGCACAGCGGCCGGAAGCCGTTGGGGTCCCGGACGGCAATCAGCTTCTGGGGGGACATGATCACCAGGGAATAGGCCCCCTTGATCTTGTTCATCGCCTGCTCCACCGCTTCTTCAATGGAGCTGGTCTTGAGCCGCTCCCCGATGATGATGTAGGAGATGACCTCGCTGTCGTTGGTGGTATGGAAGATGGCGCCGTTCAGCTCCAGCTGTTCCCGCAGCTCAAAGCTGTTGGTAAGGGCGCCGTTGTGGGCCAGGGCCATGGTGCCCTTCACATGGCGCGCCACCAGGGGCTGGGCGTTGCTGCGCACCGCCGTGCCGCAGGTGGAATACCGGGTATGGCCGATGGCCATCTGCCCGCCGCCCAGCTTGTCCAGGGCGTCCCGGTTAAAAACGTCGGGCACCAGGCCCAAGTCCTTATGCACCTGGATGACGCCCCGGTCGTTGACGGCGATGCCGCAGCTTTCCTGGCCCCGGTGCTGCAGAGCATACAAGGCCATGTAGGTGATCGAGGTGACGTCCTGGTCCTTCCGGGTGGAATAGATGCCAAAGACGCCGCATTCTTCGTGTAGATTGCTCACAGTTTCCTTCCTCCAAAAGGATGGGGACCTTCCCATCCGGCTCCTGTTCCCATGTTTCGCGGTACTGGAAAATTACTTGCCCATCAGGCGATGCATCACTTCCTGGTAGGCCTCCTCAACGCCGCCCATATCCCGGCGGAAGCGATCCTTATCCAGCTTCTCCCCGGTCTTGCTGTCCCAGAAGCGGCAGGTGTCGGGAGAGATCTCGTCGGCCAGGACAATGGTGCCGTCGTCCAGCTTGCCGTACTCCAGCTTGAAGTCGATCAGCTCGATGCCCAGGTCCTTCATGTAATCGGTGAGGAGCTGGTTGATCTTGAAGGAGTAGCTGGCGATCAGGTCCAGCTCCTCCCGGGTGGCCAGGCCCATGGCCAGGGCGTGATAGTCGTTGATCATGGGATCGCCCAGATCGTCGTCCTTATAGCTGAACTCCAGGACGGTGCTCTGCAGCTTGGTCCCCTCGGGAATGCCCAGCCGCTTGGACAGGGAACCGGCGGCAATGTTCCGGACAATCACCTCGATGGGGACGATCTTCACCCGCTTCACCACCGTCTCCCGGTCGGAGATCTGCTCCACAAAATGGGTGGGGATGCCGTTCTTCTCCAGGTACTGCATCAGGTGGTTGGTCATGGTGTTGTTGATGACCCCCTTGCCCTGGATGGTGCCCTTCTTCAGGCCGTTAAAGGCGGTGGCATCGTCCTTGTAGTCCACAATGTACAGGTTGGGATCGTCGGTGGCAAAAACCTTCTTGGCCTTTCCTTCGTACAGCTGCTGCATCTTTTTCATGTCGATATTCTCCTCATCCGGCCATACGGCCTGTTTTTTTCTTGATCTTCTCGGGCCCACGTTTTACAGGGCCTCCACCTCTGCCTGGAGGGCGGCGTCCTTCTCGGCCACCTTGGCGGCCATGGATGCCTTCATCTCCCGCAGCTTGCCGGCCAGGGCCTCGTCCGAAAGGGCCAGCATCTGGGCGGCCAGGATGGCGGCGTTGTCCGCCCCGTCGATGGCCACGGTGGCAACCGGGATGCCGGAGGGCATCTGCACGGTGGCCAGCAGGGCATCCAGCCCGTCCAGGGTGGACGACTTGATGGGGATGCCGATTACCGGCAGGGTGGTGTGGGCAGCCAGAACGCCGGCCAGATGGGCCGCCTTGCCTGCCGCCGCGATGATCACCCCAAAGCCCTCCTTCTCGGCCCCGGCGGCAAACGCCGCCGCCCGGTCGGGGGTGCGGTGGGCGGACATCACATGGACCTCCACAGGGATGCCCAGGTCCTTCAACCGCTTGACCGCGCTCTTTACCACGCCAAAATCGCTGTCGCTGCCCATAATGACCGCGACCTTCTTCTGATTGCTCATCCGAAACGCCATCCTTCCCGTCGAAAAAAATCATCCCACCCTCCACCGGCCAAACGGAAAAGGCAGGATCCCTTGTTTTGCCCTCCCAGGCAAAACAAAAACTGCGATGAGCCTAGACCTCACCGCAGCCGCTTGTTATTTCACTCGTTGGGTGTGATTAACCGCACCACGCCCATACAGAACCGAGACCGCCCGCACTTTGCCTGCACCAGGAGCGCTCTTCCATTCCAGCAGCACGCCAAACCGGGAAGACAGACAAAACAACCACAACGACCTCCTCTCCGTATTACTTCTTCATATTATCCCAAAAAGGGGAAAATTTCAATTCCTTTCCCGCCGGGCGGGGAAAATTCTATGTTGTGAAACAGGCGGCCAAACCCTTTTCCCCCGCTTTTGGGCAATATCCACAACCGCCGGTCACAGGGTCCGGACGCTGATTTCCCGGGAGTTGAGCACCTGGCGGGCCCCGGTTTCGTCCTCCACCACCAGCCGCGCCTGGTCGTCAATCTCCACCGCCTGCCACACCTTTCCTGCCGGATCTCCCACCACCGTCACCGGCCGGCCCAGCACGCAGGAGCGGGCCCGGTACTCCTCCAGATAGGCGCCGGTGTCCATCCGGCCGGCCTCTTCCTCCAGGTGGTTGAGGACAGCCGCCGCCAGCCGGCTGCGGGAAAAGGGCCGGGCGGCGAAGGTATCAATGGCCCCCGCCACCTGCCGCACCGGCTGGGGAAACTCCTCCGGCAGCCGGCGGACATTGATCCCAATGCCCACGATCAAATAGTCCAGCCCGCCGCTTTCCAGCTCCATGGCCGCCTCGGTGAGGATGCCGCAGATCTTCTTTCCCTCCACCATCAGGTCGTTGACCCACTTGATCTGGGGGGAGACGCCGGTCACCTCCTCCACCGCCCGGGCCACCGCCACCGCCCCGCAGGCGGTAATCAGCGCCGACTGGTCCGGGCTTCCCTTGGGACGGAAGAGGACGCTCATATAGATGCCGCACCCCGCGGGGGAAACAAAGGTCCGGCCCAGCCGGCCCCGGCCGCCGGTCTGGCAGTCGGCCACCACGGTGGTCCCCTCCTTGGCCCCCCGCAGAGCCAGGTTCTTCAAATACGTATTGGTGGAATCCACCGACGGCAGCACCACCAGCCCCCGGCCCAGGGTTCTGGTGGCCAGGTGCAGGCCGATGGCCTCGGCGGAAAGGATGTCGCTGTCCGGCAGAAGCCGGTACCCCCGGCGGGGCACCGCCTCGATTCGGTGGCCCTCCTTCTCCAGGGCGCGGATCGCCTTCCACACCGCCGCCCGGGTAATCCCCAGCTGCGCGGCAATCTTGCTGCCCGAAATATCCCCGTCCCGGCTCTGTTCCAAAATTTCCAGCACCCTGTGCTTCATGGGCTGTTCCATGGTCCTCACTCCCAGCGGCCTTGCCGAATGGATTGGATACGATATAGTATACCACAAATACTCCTCCGGTGGAAGCGTCACCGGCAGCAGCCCATCCATTCTTCCTCCTCCACAGGGCCCCAGGGGGTCTCGTCCCGGAGCACCCGCCCCGTGGGGGAAAAGCCCATCCGCCGGTAGAAGCCGGCCGCCTTCCCGTTTCCCTTTGCCACAAAGAGGACAACCGCCTTCTCGGGCGGCAACTGGTCCAGGCAGAAGGCCAGCAGCCGCCGGCCCAGGCCCCTGCCCTGCCATTCCCTGCGCAGATACAGGGCCGCCACCTCGCAGCTGCCCGGCCGTTCCACAAAGGGACGGCTCTCCCGGCAGATGCAGGCAAACCCCACTGCCAGGCCGTCCGCCTCCAGCAGGTAGGTCTCCCCCGGGAACTGGCCCGCCATGGCCGTGCAGCTTTCCGCCGTCAGCTGGTCCAGCAGCCCGTCGGGCAGCAGGCCCCGGTAGGTCTCCTCCCAGCAGACCTTGTGAATCTGTCCCTTGACCGGGTGGTCCTTCTCCTCCATCCGCCGGATGGCAATGGTCACGGCCGTTCCTCCTCCCCGCCGGTTTCCCTCTGGGCGGCGGGGACCTCTGCCGGCGAAACCTCCCCCGGGGAGAGGAACGCCGCCTCATCCTCCGCGCCGCAGGCTGTCAGAGCAAAGACGGCCGTCAGCCAGGCCGCCACCGTTTTCCGTTTCATCGATCGGCACCTCCTCACTGGTTTTCCCTGGAAGGGATCTTTCTGCTAACATGGTGAAGAATTGGGGCCCTTTTCCTGCGGTTGAAACCTATTTTCCCCAAAATAGACAACAAACAGCCGGAAAATCCGGCTGTTTGCTGCAAAATCCATCTTTAATGGGACTGCTCGATGATCCGCACCCCGTCGCCGGCCGCTTTGGCCACCAAATCGGTCAGCTGCCGGGCAAAGGGACATGGATACCCAATGGGGGTCCCTTTCTGGATACAGGAGGCCAGCATGATGGTATCCGCTCCCCTGCGCACCAGCTCCCTGGCACGCAGGGCCGCCTTCTTCCCCGGGCAGCCGCCGCAGGAGACAAACCCCACCAGTTCCAGCTCCTCTGCCCCGGCAAAAGGCCCCTTCCGCTCCTGCACCATCTTCAGGTCGGCGGTGCCGGGGCAGTAGTCCTCCGTCTGCATACAGCGAATGATTCCCAGCTTCATGGCCGTTCTCCTTTCTCTTCTTCCACCGTTTTATTCCACGGCTCCCTCCACCGTCATCAGCATCTGCTGCTTGGTGTCCCACAAGGCCCGGGACAGGTCCACATAATACCGGTGGGGGTTTTCAAACCGCTTTACCTCGTCCCACAGATGGTCGATCTGGTCCTGACAGTAGGCCTGGATCTCCAGCAGGGAGGGCAGCTGATAGACCTGCTTTCCCTTTTCAAAGATGGGGGTCAGCAGGCAGACCGCCTCAAAGTTGGCAACCACCTTCCGCTTCCACACCGCCAGGGGATCGAAGATCACCAGGGGCTTGGTGTCGTCCACCACCTCGTCGTGGAGGGTGACGTAGTCGGCAATGGCCTTGCCGTTCTCCCGGCTGAAGAACCGGTACAGGTTCTTGAAGTGGGGGGTGGTGATCTTCTCCACCGTCTCGCTGATCTTGATCCGGGGCTGGAGGACGCCGTTCTCGTCCTCCACCGCCGCCAGCTTGTATACCCCGCCAAAGACCGGGGACGACCGGCTGGTGATGAGGTTCTCCCCCACGCCGAAGGAGTCCACCGCCGCCCCCTGCATGAGGAGATCCCGGATCAGGTATTCGTCCAGGGAGTTGGAGGCGATGATCTTGCAGTCGGGATAGCCGGCCTCGTCCAGCATCTTGCGGGCCTTTTTGGACAGGTAGGCGATGTCGCCGCTGTCGATGCGGATCCCCGCAGGCCGGTACCCCATGGGCTTGAGCACCTCGTCAAAGACCCGGATGGCGTTGGGCACCCCCGACTGGAGGGTGTTGTAGGTATCCACCAGCAGGGTGCAGCTCTGGGGATAGAGTTGGGCGTACTTTTTGAAGGCTTCGTACTCGCTTTCAAAAAACTGAATCCAGCTGTGAGCCATGGTCCCCACGGCGGTGATGCCGTAGTCCCGGTCCACAATGGTGCAGGCGGTGGAGGGGCAGCCGCCGATATAGGCGGCGCGGGCCCCCAGGATCGCGGCGTCGTAGCTCTGGGCCCGGCGGGAACCGAACTCCATCACCGGCCGGCCCTCGGCGGCGCGGGCCACCCGGTTGGCCTTGGTGGCCACCAGGGACTGATGATTGATGGTGAGGAGCACCATGGTCTCCACCAGCTGGGCCTGGATCACCGGGCCGCGCACCACCACAATCGGTTCCCCGGGGAAGATGGGCGTCCCTTCCTTCACCGCCCATACGTCGCACTGGAACTGGAAATTCCGCAGATACTCCAGAAATTGCTCGGAAAACATCCCCCTCTCCCGCAGGTAGGCGATGTCCTCCTCGGTAAAATGGAGGTTGTTGAAATACTGAACCAGCTGCTCCAGACCGGCGGCGATGGCAAAGCCGCCCCCATCGGGGATGGTGCGGAAGAACATGTCGAAGACGGCGATCCGGTCGCCCATCCCTTCTTCAAAATAGCCGTTGGACATGGTGAGCTCATAAAAATCGGTGAGCATGGTCAGGTTGCGCGGGTCGTTGTGCAGATTCATAGGGTACCGTTCCTCTCTTGGGCGCTGGGCGCCTCATTTTTCCTTCCGTCAGGGCTGAACCGTCAGGGTGATCTCCTCCTCAAAGGAGACCACCTCTTCTCCCCCGGGCTGGTCGTACACCCGGATGACCGCCCGGGCCGGATACTCCCCCGGCTCCAGGCTTTGGGACAGGGTTCCGGTTTCCAGGTAGCTTCCCGGGGGCAGCAGCCCGCTTGCAAAAACTGTCTCCCCCGTCTCCTCCAGCTGGTAGCACACCTCCATGGGGTAGAGGTTGCCGGCGGTGTTCTCCAGGAGGGGATTTCCCTCCCCGCTGCCGGCCGAAAACACCGGCGTGCCGTTCAGCTGATACCGGAAGGTTTCCTCATCCCCCAGGGGGCCTTCGCTGCCGGGCAGGCGGCCCTCCCTGGCGCCCGAGGCCCACGGGCCGGAGAGGCTGCCCTCCGCCGGCTGCTGCTCCGGCTCGGCCCCCAGCACCACCAGCAGGGAGGTGGCGACCGCCACCACAAACACCACCGCCAGGGTACACACCAGGGCGACCGGGTCTTTTCTTTTTGGGCGGGCCATGGATGTCCTCCTTCCCATGGGGGAAATGGTTGCCGCGGCCCCGTTCTCCTGGCAGAAATTCCCGCCACGAAAAGCCGCTTTTCGGCTATTATACTACGAATCCAGGCCGGTGACAACCGTTTTCCGCCCCTTTCCCTCTCTCCTGTCATGACAGGAGTCCTGTCCGCATCACCGGCAGAGGATCTTTCCGTCTCCCGTTGTCCATGGTATAATAATCGCAAAGCCGGCGCGGAGCGCCGGTCCGCGGGCGGGCGCCCGCTTCGGGAAAATGGTTCCCATTTTCCCCTTTGCTCTTCTTGTATCATCAACCTGTGCCGCGGCCGCGGCCTTCGGACGCGGCCGCGGCGTACCGCCGCGCCAAAGAGCCTTCGCCTCTTTGGGGTTGTGGTATAATAATCGCAAAGCCGGCCCAAAACCGGTATTTCCAAAAAACCTTTTGGAGCGACCCCTTCACAGGGCAAGGGGCAATTATCCCAGGAAAGGAGCTCTTCCCATGGCCAAGCAACTCTGGAAAGGCGGAACCCTTCTCGCCCCGGTGCCCCCGGTGATGGTCTCCTGCGGCACCATGGACCATCCCAATATTCTCACCATCGGCTGGACCGGTATTCTCAACACCAAACCTCCCCGCACCTATATCTCGGTGCGGCCGGAGCGGTTCTCCTACCCGATCATCCAGGAGTCGGGGGAATTTGTGCTGAATCTCACCCCCGTCTCCCTGGTCCGGGCTGCGGACCTGTGCGGGGTGCGCTCGGGGCGGGAACTGGACAAGTTTCAGCACCTGGGGCTCACTCCCCTGCCCGCCAGCCAGGTAAGCGCGCCCATCATCGCCCAGTGCCCGGTCAACATCGAGTGCCGGGTGTTTCAGCAGATCCCCCTGGGCAGCCACGACATGTTTCTGGCGGATATTGTGGCCGTCCAGGTGGACGAGGAATGCGTCAGCCCGGAAGGCAAGCTCCTCATCCACAAATGCGGCCTGGCCGCTTATGCCCACGGGGAATACTTTTCCCTGGGGCACTCCCTCGGCACCTTCGGCTTCTCGGTGCGGAAAAAGCCGGCCCCTGGCCGGCGCGGCCCAGCCTCCCGGACCGCCCCTTCGCGGCGTCCCCGTTCCGGGAAAAAGCGGTAGCCCTCTGCCAAGGGCGGGGGCGGGCGGCCCTGCGGGCCGCCTGCCGATTTCGCCCGCTGCCGCGGGCGGGTGGGAATCGGTAGTCTCTGCGAGAGAAACTTATGGGCGGCTTTGCCGCCCCTCCCGTATGCGGGGCCGCTCCGCGCCCCGGGCCCCCAGGGTAACTCTTTCTATGGAGAAAGAGTCACCAGAAAGCCAGGCGGGGGAAAATCCCCCGCCACCCCCTTACGTTCCCCTACTCCTCCTAGGGAAAAGGTCTCGCTCCGCTCGCCCCTGTCCGACGGGGGCAACGCCTCATCAGGCACGGAAGTGCCCATCCAGGAGGCAACCACCAAAAATCGTTCCCCGCCGTGGGTCTTGATTGACAAATCACTAGGTTACCAGCAGAGTAGTTTGCCCCAGGATATCACCACCGGCAGTCTAGCCTCTAGGTATCATCAATATTCTTCTAAGTACAGTGCAGGCACATGTCCCGTTTGGGTCGGGGACGTGGCCTTTTTTCGTTTTCCCCAGAGTTTTCGGGGGTTGGTGGAAAACCACATGGCACAGCGTGCTCCCTAGCCGGGCCGACCGAGGAGGCACACCGGTAATCTTTGTTCGTGCCGCGTGAGGGGATTTTTATCCGGGAAACAGAACTACAGTGATTCCTGCTTTTTTCTCTGCATCTTGGCAGTGGGGGGATCCCTGCCTGCCATGCCCGGATAAAAACTCCAGCACGTCCGTTCGGCGAGAGCCGAACATTGGCGTGCGTCGGAGCCGAACGGCCTTGGGCGACCGCTGCATTCCCATGCCGACGATGTTCAGCGTACCGGGAGGTACGCCGGTCGGCGGGGATTGCCAAGGGATCTCCC
>CAJFKV010000037.1 GCA_904387055.1 Candidatus Heteroruminococcus faecigallinarum
GGGCGGAGCGCCCCCGCAAAGGGGGTGTGGGGGAATCCCCCACATAAACGGCAGGCGGGCCGCAGGCCCGCACGGCAGAAGGGCGGCGAAGCCGCCCACCCCCGCCCTCGGCAGAGGGATACCGATCCCCACCCGCCCGCGGGAACACTGTGGAAACTGGGGGTACCGCCCCCACAAAAACAAGGGAGGCTTGCCAGAGGAAAGGTTTTCCTTTACAATAAAAAAGACGGGCAGTGTCTTGCCCGGCGACGAGAGAAGAAGATTGCGGAAAAAGGAGGCTTTTCTATGAATTACCGCCCCTTTGGAAAAACGGGAGTTCAGGTGTCAGCCCTGGGATTTGGCTGCATGCGCCTGCCCACTGTCGATCAGGTGCCCCTGAGCGGCGCCATCGACGAAAAAACGGCGATCCAGATGATCCGCCGGGGCATCGACCGGGGCATCAACTATGTGGATACGGCCTACAACTATCACAAGGACAACAGCGAGATCCTGGTGGGGAAGGCCCTCCGGGATGGGTACCGGGAAAAAGTGTTCCTGGCTACCAAGTCCCCGGTTTATTCCTTCAAAGCTCCGGAGGACTTTGAACGGGTGCTGGACCATCAGCTGGAGAAGCTGCAGACCGATCACATCGATTTTTACCTTCTCCACAACCTGACGGCGGACTATTGGCAGCGGGCCAAGGAGTTTGACCTGCTGGCCAAGCTGGACAAGGCCAGAGCGGCGGGGAAGATCCGCTTCATGGGCTTTTCCTTCCACGATCAGGTGGATCTGTTCCGGGAGATTGTGGACAGCCATCACTGGGATTTCTGCCAGATTCAGCTGAACTATGCCCAGACCCACTACCAGGCAGGCTTGGAGGGGCTGGAATACGCCGCCGCCAAGGGCCTGGGGGTGGTGATTATGGAGCCGCTCATGGGCGGCAAGCTGGCCCATCCCTCCCAGCACATTGCCGATGCCCTGCCGGACAATAGCCGCTCCCCGGTGGAATGGGCCCTGGATTACCTGTGGAACCGCCCGGAGGTGAGCCTGGTTCTCAGCGGTATGAGCACTCCCCAGCAGGTGGAGGAAACGGTGGACTGTGCCGCCCGCTCCTCGGTGGGGATGCTGACCAAGGAGCAGGTGGAAGCCGTGGAAGGGGCGGGAGAGCTGTTCCAGCGGCAATCCCTGGTGCCCTGTACCGGCTGCGCCTACTGCATGCCCTGTCCCTTCGGCCTGGACATTCCCCGGATCTACGAGCTGTACAACCGCACCGGCTCCCAAGGGGTGAAAAAGGCCGACGGGGATTACCGGGCGCTGGCGGTGCGGGCGGACAGCTGCAAGGCCTGCGGCGCCTGTGAAAAGATCTGTCCCCAGCACATTCCTTCCCGGCAGCTGATGCCTGCCGTCCACAAGCTGTTTGCCGATTACGAAAAAGAAGCCGCCCAGGGTTAAGCCCCAGGCGGCAGCAAAGAGGGGGAGACGGCCCCTGGGCCGTCTCCCCCCTTTGTCTTCTAGACGTGTTGCGGTTTTGCGGCGCTTTTCAGGAGGGCGCGGGTGGCCGCGATGCCAAAGACAAGGTACAGGATCCAGTAGAGGGAAAAGGAGACCAGGGAATTGCCCAGCAGCGGGATCGGCGCCAGCTGCCCCGAGAACCCACCCATGACCCCATCGAGGAGATTGAACAGGCAGGATAGGGGAATAAACGGCAGGATCCAGAGGTTGGGCAGGAGAAAAGAGCGCCTGGCCGCTTCCTGCTCCCTTCCGGTTGGCCATTGGCCTAGGAGAAAGATCCCTGTTCCGATGAGCATGGCGATCAGGCCGATGGCCACGGCATAGGCGGTCTGCCGTTCCACCCAGATGGCGACGGCGGCGATGAGCCCGGCGCCGTTGAGAATGGTCCCCGCGATGGAGGCGAGAAGGGGGCCGCGGTTCCTCTTGCCTTCCGGGGCCGGGGGGATGCCTTTGAGAAGATAGTCGGTTGTTGTTTCCAGCTGGTCGCTTAACAGGATGATCTTTTCCAAGTCGGGGAGGCTTTGCCCGCCCTCCCATTTGGAGACGGCCTGTCGGGATACGCCGATCCTCTCGGCCAGCTCCTCCTGGGAGATGCCGCTGGCTTTCCGCAGCGACTGGATTCGTTCTGCAATGGTCACAGGGATTGCCCTCCTTACGGTTGTGATAAGGACAGGATACCAGATGGGGCGGTTGCGTCGCCACCAACCGCTGCCTCCCAATCGGTCAACTGCCGGTTGCGGCGGCGATTTCCCTTTGACAAGCCGCCGGCGCCGGCAAGGGAGCGCAGGGCCTGCCCCGTCGGGATCAGAACCACCGGGCCGGTTCCTTCCGGAACTGGGGAACGGGGCCGCCGGCATAGGGGTCGTACCGGTGCTCGTTGCAGCCGAATTCCTGCAGGAAGGCGATCTTTCCCTCCTCGTCCCACCGGATCAGGCTCATGCCGTCAAAGGCTTCCACCCGGCCGTCCTCCATGGCGTTGCGGAAATACCACTGGACCACCGTTTGGTCCTCTTTGTGGAAGAACTGGCGGATCTCCCATTGCTGCACCCGGCCCCGGGTGTTCCACTCCGAAAACCAGTGGCGGATGGCTTCCATCCCTTGGTATTGGGGTCCCCAGCTCTCGATGTAGACCGCCTTGGGGGCGAAAAGCTGGTCGATGCCCTCGCCCCTTCCCGCCAGCCACATGGCAAACCAGCGGCGGACCGCCGCTTCCCGTTCCTTCATTCCCGGTTCCTCCTTTTCGGCAGTGCCGCCGGTTGCTTTTTCACGGTCCATTATACCAGGAAAGAAGGAAGCCGTCTATGGACAGGGCTGCCGGTAGATGAGGAGAGCGCGGCGCAGGAGGGAAACCGCCAGGATCGAGGTAGCGGCAGAGGGCTTGAAACTGGGTTGTCATAGCCATACCGTCCAAAACAAAAAAGCGGGATAAGACCAATTGGTCTTATCCCGCTTCAACGATTTTGCCGATGGCAAGCCCCCTGACAAGCGCGGCCATTGCAGCATACCCTTCCGGGAAAGATAACCCCGGGAAAGGAGCGGGATACGCCTCTTCCGAAGGAGAAGATTTGGGAGATTGCGCCGGTCCCGCAGGGAGGGGGTTAAAGCTTCTTCAACAGGTCTTCCAGCCCTTCCTTGATCTGGTCCAGCTGCTGCCGGACCTGCTGGAGGTCCTCCTTGGCGGCGGCCAGCTGCTGCTGAAGGGATTGCAACTGGTCGTCGCAGGAGGAGGGAGGAGTTTCCTCCTTCGGCTGGTTGAGGCCTGCGTTCTGGATAATCCGGGCAAAGTCCTGATAGGATACGTCCAGGTCCACCGGGCCGGTAATGCCTCGAACGGAGCCGCTGCCGGTGTACTGCCACATGGCATAGGCGCCGGTGTAGGAGGGCTTCTCGCTGTAGTCGGCCAGCCAAAAACTGTAGGCCTTCAGGTCAGCCATATTCAGCCAGGTGTTGGCAAAAGAGGTGTAGGTGTACAGCTGGGCAAAGTAGTTGCCCTCCTGGATCGTTTCCAGGAACGCTTTTGCCAGGGAGGTGTTCAACTCTCTGCTGTTGCTCTGGTAGAGGCGGTCCTCAAAATCCAGGGCCACCGGGTAGGTGACCGTTTTGCCCCGCAGCTCCGTCAATACCTGCCGGGCGGCGGTGACCATTGCCTCCTGAGAACGGGCATAGCTGTACAGATACACGCCGGTTTCCATGCCTGCGGCTCCTGCCTGAGAGAGATTCCGCTCAAAGGTGGGGTCCTTCACCAGAGTGCCGTCGTAACCGCACCAACCGATGCGGATCATGGCGAATACCTTGCCGGCGCTTTTTACCTGGTTCCAGTTGATTTCCCCCTGGTATTGGGAAACATCCAACCCATAGAATGCCATGGAAATTCACTCCTTTCGGGGGGAAGGGGACTTCCCATTTCAGTCTATGCATCCCTTGGCCAGATGGTTCCGAGAGCCGGCGTGGCGGCACAAGACCCAGGAAAGCCGGCCGAAAAAAAGAAAACACGCCGGATGGCGTGTTTTCCAGGGGAATTCTTGGGAAAGATTCTTCTAGGGCTCTCCAAGACCGGCGGGATTCTTCGATGAGCCGCGGGGCTTACGCCGTGATGAACTGGGCCAGTTTTTCCGCATCGATGTTGCCGCCGGTGAGGACGAAGCAGACCTTCTCGTCCGGGCGGACCTTCACCTGGCCGGACAGGACGGCCGCCACCCCGATGGCGGCGGAGGGCTCCACCACCACCTTGGCCTTCAGGACGATCTCCTTGAGGGCTCTGGCGATGAATTCGTCCTCCACGGGGATGGTTTCGTCCACATAGGCCTCGATGATGGGATAGGTGTTGCTGCCGGTGGTGGTAATCATCAGCCCGTCGGCAATGGTGGGACCCATGGGGACGGTGACCGGCTCGCCCTTCCTGCGGCTTTCGGTGTAGCGGGCGATATGGGCCGGCTCGGCGCCGATGACCCGGACCTTGGGGTTCATCTCCTTGACGGCCACCGCCACGCCGGCCATCAGGCCGCCGCCGCCCAGGGGGACGATGACAGTGTCCACGTCCTTTAAGTCCTCCATAATCTCGTACCCCACCGTCCCCTGGCCGGCAATCAGCTTGGGGTCGTTGTAGGAATGGACCACCGAGTATCCTTTTTCGTCCACGATTTCGTAGAGCTTTTTGTACCGCTGGATTGAGTCGAACCCGTATAGGACCACCTCGGCCCCCAGGGCGCGGGTGTTGTCGATCTTGACCTGGGGGGCGTTTTCCGGCAGGACCAGGGTGGCCTTGAGACCCAAGGCGCGGGCGGCATAGGCGACGCCCTGGGCGTGGTTGCCGGAGGAGGAGGCGATGATGCCTTTGGCCTTTTCCTCGTCGGTGAGGGAGAGGATCTTGTTGGTGGCGCCCCGCAGCTTGAAGGAGCCGGTAATCTGGAGGCATTCAGGTTTCAGGTAGACCTGGCATCCCAAGGGATCGTCCAGTTTTTCGGCCCGAAGAAGGGGGGTGTGCTTCACATAGGGAGAGAGATTCCGGGCAGCGTCTTTGATGTCCTGCAGGCAAACAGGAAGGCTCATGGGAATGACTCCTTTCATGGATGTTTTTTGCAAACGGCGCCCTCTTCCTGGATACAAGAAAGCGCCGGCTGGAATAGTTTCATTGTAGCATGTTGACAGTATACTGTCAACAAAAAACATACGCTACCCTTCTTTTGGACGTTTTGCATGGAAAGGGGGGGAGGGTTCTTGGGGAGGATGAACACTCTGTGAATAATGGATGCATTTTCTTGACAAAGAAGAAGGAAGAAAATATAATTTGTTTGTTTAACTAATTATTTGAAAGGGAGAACTAGGCCGTAGAGAAGATGGAAAGAACCGACATGGACGTTTTTTCGGAAGAATTCAACGAGCTGCTGGTAGATGCCTACCGCTCCCTTACCGAGATCGAGGAGCAGATGGTGCGCAGTACCAGCTCTCTGGACCTGTCAATCAACGAGATCCATCTCATCGAGGCGGTGGGGAGGAACCGCTCATCCAGCCCGCCGGGGCGGACGATCAGCGACCTGTCCGAATCGGTGGGCCTGAGCCTGCCGTCGGTGACCATCGCGGTGAACAAGCTGGTGCGGAAGGGATATGTGGAGAAACGCCGCAGTCCTCTGGACGGCCGCGTTGTGCTGGTGACCCTCACCCGCCGGGGAGAAAAGGTGGATCGTGCTCACCGATATTTCCACCAGAAGATGATTGCCGCGGTGATGAACGAGATGACCGAAGAAGAGAAACGGGTTATGGCAAAGGGCATTATCAAGCTCAATGATTTCTTCAACAAAAAACTAGCGAGGACGGATGAGAATGAATAGCTTTACAATTTTGGGAACCGGCAGTTCCGTGCCGCCACACCGGGTGACCAACGACGACCTGGCCCAGATGGTGGATACCAGCGACGAATGGATCTCCACCCGCACCGGCATCCGGGAGCGGCGGGTGCTTACCACCCAAACCCTGACCGATCTGGCGGTAGAGGCCAGCCGGCGCGCCTTGGAACAGGCCCAGGTGTCCCCCAAGGAGCTGGACCTGATTATCTGCACCACCCTGCGGGGAGACTACCTCACCCCTGCCGAGGGATGTGTGATCCAGGAAGAATTGGGCGCCAGCTGCCCGGCCTTTGATCTGAATGCGGCCTGTTCCGGCTTTGTGTATGCGCTGGATGTGGCTGCCGGATACTATGCCCGGGGCGCCGTGAAAAAGGTGCTTATCGTCTCGATGGAGGCCATGTCCCAGATGCTGGACTGGACCGACCGGAGCACCTGTGTCCTCTTTGGGGACGGGGCGGGAGCCGTCGTTCTGGGGGAGGGGGACGATCTTCTTGCCATTGCGTTGACTGCCAAGGGAAACCGGGAGGCTCTGTCCATCCCCCACATCCACGGGCACAGCCCCTTCCTGGAGAAGAAGGAAGCCGCGCCCATCCGCCTGTCCATGCAGGGGCAGGAAGTGTATAAGTTCGCTGTTTCCTCCATCTGCCGGGGAGTCAAGAAAGCGATGGCTCAGGCGGGGCTCACCCCGGAAAAGGTGGATCATGTCCTGTTTCATCAGGCCAATATGCGGATCATCGAGGCGGCCCAGAAACGCCTGGGCATCCCCGACGACCGGTATCACAACAACATCGACCAGTACGGCAACACCTCCTCGGCCAGCGTGGTCATTCTGCTGGACGAGGTGAACCGGGCGGGCCTGCTGAAGCGGGGGGAGACCCTTGTGCTCTGCGCCTTTGGCGGCGGGCTCACCACCGGCACCGCGGTGATGCGGTGGAGCCGGTAGCCAACCGAACGGCAGCCAACCGCCTGCGGGCGATTGCGGATAACGACGCTCTCAATATTTCAATTTGAAGACTGCGAGGATGATGAAAGATGATTCGTACACCGATTTGTGACCTTTTGGGCATTCAGTATCCCATTTTCCAGGGCGGCATGGCCTGGATTGCCGACGCGGACCTGGCGGCCGCCGTTTCCAACGGGGGCGGGCTGGGCATCATTGCCGCCGGCAACGCCCCTGCCGATTATGTCCGCCAGCAGGTTCAGAAGGCCAAGTCCCTCACCGACAAGCCCTTCGGCGTCAATGTAATGTTGATGAGCCCCTCCGCCGACGAGGTGGCCCAGGTGCTGGCGGAGGAGAAGGTCCCGGTGGTGACCACCGGCGCCGGCAACCCCTCCAAGTATATGGGCATCTGGCAGGAGGCGGGCATCAAGGTGATTCCGGTGGTCCCCTCTGCCAACATGGGCAAGCTGATGGAGAGATGCGGCGCCACCGCCGTCATCGCCGAGGGCGGCGAGTCCGGTGGGCACATCGGCGAGATCAACACCATGCCCCTGGTGCCCCAGGTGGTGGACGCCGTGTCCATCCCGGTGCTGGCCGCCGGCGGCATTGGCGACGGGCGGGGAATTGCCGCCGCCTTCATGCTGGGAGCCGTGGGTGTCCAGGTGGGCACCCGCTTCCTGGTGGCCAAGGAGTGCAACGTCCATCAAAACTATAAGAACAAGGTCCTCAAGGCGAAGGACACCGATACCATCACCACCGGCAAGCGGCTGGGCCATCCGGTCCGGTCCCTGAAGACCCCCTTCTCCCGGGGGTATGCCAAGGAGGAGTACTCCACCATCAGCGACGACGATCTGGAGGCGCTGGCAGTGGGCGCCCTCCGGCTGGCCGCGGTGGAGGGAGACGAGAAGCGGGGCTGCTTCCTGTGCGGCGAGATCGCCGGCATGGTGAAGAAGGAGCAGCCTGCTGCCGAGATCATCGCCGAAATGTTCGCCCAGGCGGAAGAGGTGCTCAAGGGCGCCAGCCGCTGGCTGCGATAGGAGGGAAGGCCGATGAGCAAGATTGCCTTTGTCTTTGCCGGCCAGGGGTCCCAGTATCCCGGCATGGGCCAGTCCCTGTACAACAGTTCCAAGGAGGCCAGGCGCCTCTTTGAGATGGCCGATGCCATCCGCCCCGGCACCTCCCAGCAGTGCTTTTCCGGCACCAAGGAGGAGCTGACCCGCACCGTCAATACCCAGCCCTGCCTGTACATGGTGGATCTGGCGGCGGCCAGGGCCCTGGTGGAGCGGGGCGTCCGCCCGGTGGCGGCGGCCGGCTTCTCTCTGGGGGAGGTGGCGGCCCTCACCTTTGCGGGGGCCTTTGACGACGAGGACGGCTTCCGCCTGGTGTGCCGGCGGGGCCAGCTGATGGAGGAAGCGGCCGCCCAGCATCCCGGCTCGATGGCGGCGGTGCTCAAGCTGTCCAACGAGGCGGTGGAGGAGCTGTGCGGGCGGTTCCGGGAGATCTTCCCCGTCAACTACAACAGCGCCGGCCAGCTGGTGGTGGCGGGCAGCGTGGAAGAGATGCCTGCCTTCTGCCAGGCGGTGAGCGAGGCGGGCGGCCGGGCCAAGCAGCTGGCGGTGGGGGGCGGCTTCCACTCCCCCTATATGGACGAGGCATCCCGGCAGCTGGGGGAGGTTCTCCAGGGGATGTCCATGATGGAGCCCGCCATTCCGGTGTACGCCAACCTGACCGCCGACCGGTACGCGGGGGACCTGAAGGGAATTCTGGCCTCCCAGGTGAACCACCCGGTGCGCTGGGAGAAGACGGTTCAGCGGATGGTGGCGGACGGGGTGGACACCTTTGTGGAGGTGGGCCCCGGCAAGACCCTCAGCGGCTTGATCCGCCGGATTGCCCCCCAGGCCGCCTGCTGGCAGGTGGAAAACGAGGAGACGCTGGCTGCCGCTGTGGCGGCCTTGGCAGAATAATCCCGCCGGGCGGGGAGAAAGGATGCAGGATACATGCTGTTCAGTGAAAAAACGGCCCTGGTGACCGGCGCGTCCCGGGGGATTGGACGGGCCATCGCCCTGGCGTTTGCCAAGGAGGGGGCCAATGTGGCGGTGATCTACGCGGGAAACAGCGCCGCCGCCGGCGAGACGGTGGAGGAGCTGAAGGCCCTGGGGGTCAAGGCCAGGGCCTGGCAGTGCGACGTGGGAGATTTTGCCGCGGCGGGCGCCGTCTGCAAGGAAGTGATCGAGGAGTTTGGCGGGGTGGATATCCTGGTGAACAACGCCGGGATCATCCGGGACGGGCTGATCCTGTCCATGAAGGAGGCGGACTTTGACGCGGTGGTGAACACCAGCCTGAAGGGCGCCTTCAACATGACCAAGCACCTGTATTCCCACATGATGAAGAAGCGCCGCGGACGGATCATCAACATGGCCTCGGTGTCGGGGCTGATGGGCAACGCCGGCCAGGCCAACTATGCGGCGGCCAAGGCGGGGGTGATCGCCCTCACCAAGACCACCGCCCGGGAGCTGGCAGGCCGGGGGGTTACCTGCAACGCCATTGCCCCCGGCTTCATCCGCACCGATATGACCGATAAGCTCACCGACAAGGTGAAGGAGAATACCATTGCCGCCATCCCCATGAAGAGGATGGGGGAGCCGGAGGATATTGCGGCGGCGGCGGTGTTTCTGGCCTCGGACGCCGCCGGCTACATCACCGGCGAGGTGCTCCGGGTGGACGGGGGCCTCTGCATCTGATGCCCCCCTTTTTGACTAGGAAAATCGCGGGAATCTCCTTCCCGCCAGAGAGGAGTAGAACCATGGAGAGAAGAGTAGTCGTGACCGGGATGGGCGTTGTCTCCCCAGTGGGAAATGATTTGAACAGCTACTGGGACAGCCTGGTGAACGGCAGGAGCGGGATTGGGATGATTACCCGCTTTGACACCACCGATTATAAAGTCAAGATCGCGGCCGAGGTAAAGGACTTCGATCCGCTGCAGTACCTGGCCAAGCCGGAGCTGCGGAAGACCGATCTGTATTCCCAGTATGCCATTGCCGCCGCCGCCCAGGCCATGGAGGACAGCGGCATTCAGGGCAAGGTGGCTCCCGAGCGCCTGGGGGTCTATGTGGGCAGCGGCATCGGCGGCATCATCACCACCGTTACCGAGGTGGAGAAGTCGGTCAAGAATGGGCCCCGCCGGGTTTCCCCCTATATGATCCCCATGATGATCGGCAACATGGCCACCGGCATGATCGCCATGCGTCACAACGCCCAGGGGCCTTCTCTGCCGGTTGTGACCGCCTGCGCCACCTCCACCAACGCGGTGGGCGAGGCCTATCGGGCCATCCGGTACGGCTATGCCGACGCCATCATCGCCGGCGGTACCGAGGCCCCCATTGTGGGTATCGCCGTGGCGGGCTTTACCAGCTGCATGGCCCTGTCCACCAATCCGGACCCCGCCACCGCCTGCCGGCCCTTTGACAAGAACCGGGACGGCTTTATCATGGGCGAGGGGGCCGCAGTGCTGATCCTGGAGGAGTACCAGCACGCCCTGGACCGGGGCGCCAGAATCTATGGCGAGGTGGCCGGCTATGGCAACACCAACGATGCCTACCACATGACCGCCCCCCATCCGGAGGGCCGGGGCGCCGCCGAGGCGATCCGCCAGGCGGCCCAGCAGGCGGGAATCACCAGCGGCGAGGGCCTGTATATCAACGCCCACGGCACCTCCACCCCCCTCAACGACAAGGGGGAGACCCTGGCCATCAAGCTGGCCCTGGGGGAAGAGGCGGCCCGCAAGGCGGCCATCAGCTCCACCAAGTCGATGACCGGCCACATGCTGGGGGCCACCGGCGCCGCCGAGGCCATCGCCTCCCTGATGGCGATCTACAACGGCATCGTTCCCCCCACCGTGAACCTGGTGGAGCCGGACGAGGAGTGTGACCTGGATTACACCCCCCTCACCGCCCGGAAGATGGAGGTAACGGCAGCTCTCTCCACCTCCCTGGGATTTGGCGGCCACAACGGCTGCCTGGCCTTTAAGAAGATTGGAAAGGAGTAGGGACGGGATATGAACATCAAGAACATTCGCGCGCTTGCCGAGATTCTTCAGGAGACCGGCCTCACCGGCCTGGAGGTATGGGAAGGGGAAACCAAGATCCGTCTGGAGCGGGCCCCGGCCCCCCAGACGGTAACCGTCATGGCCGAGCCGGCGGCGGTTCAGGCTGCCCCTGCCGCCGCTGCTGTCCCCGCCGCCGTCCCTGCGCAGGAGGCGGGCGTGGTGGACTATAACGATATGACCGAAGTAAAGAGCCCCATGGTGGGGGTCTTCTATGCCGCCCCCGCCCCGGACGCCAAGCCCTATGTGCAGGTGGGGGACAAGGTGAAGAAGGGGGATGTCCTCTGCATCATCGAGGCGATGAAGCTGATGAACGAGATCCAGGCGGATGCCGACGGGGAAATTGCGGACATCTGCGTCCAGAACGGGGACCTGGTGGAGTATGGCCAGACCCTGTTCAAAATCTGCTGAGGAGGGAATGGCATGAACCGCGAGGAGATCAAAACCATCCTGCCCCACCGGGAGCCCATGCTGCTGGTGGACGAAGCGGAGCTGGACGGAGAAGGCGCCGCTCACGGCCGGTATACGGTGCGGGGGGACGAGTGGTTTTTGCAGGGGCATTTCCCTGGGAACCCCACCGTTCCCGGGGTGGTGCTCTGTGAGATGATGGCCCAAACCTGCTGTGTTCTGCTGGCAGGCAAGGGTGGGGTGGGCAACGCCACCCCCTATTTCACCAGCCTGAACAATGTGAAGTTTAAAAGCCCGGTTCTTCCGGGGGATACTTTGGAGATCACCTGCCGGATTACCCGCCAGAAGAGCGTCTTCTACTTTGCTCAGGGGGAAGGCCGGGTGCGGGGAAAGCTGGCGGTCAGCGGTGAGTTTTCCTTCGCCCTGGTGGAGAAAAAGTAGGAGCAGAAGGAGGATTCGCCTTGTTTGCAAAAATACTCATCGCCAACCGGGGCGAGATCGCGGTGCGGATCATCCGCGCCTGCAAGGAGATGGGCATCGCCACGGTGGCGGTCTTTTCGGAGGCGGACCGGGAGGCTCTTCATGTGAGCCTTGCCGACGAGAGCATCTGCATCGGCCCGCCCCCGGTAAAGGACAGCTACCTGAATATGACGGCCATCCTGTCGGCGGCGGTGGCCACCGGCGCCCAGGCCATCCATCCGGGGTACGGCCTCCTGTCGGAAAACGCCCGGTTTGCCCAGTTGTGCGAGCAGTGTCACATCACGTTTATCGGGCCCCCGGCCCAGATCATCTCCAAGATGGGGGATAAAGACGAGGCCCGCCGTACCATGGTGGCGGCGGGGGTCCCGGTGGTGCCCGGCTGTGACCTGGTGCCCGACGCTCAGACCGCCCTCCGGGAGGCCAAGCGGATTGGGTTCCCGCTGCTCATCAAGGCCCGCGCCGGCGGCGGCGGCCGGGGCATCCGCCTGGTGGAGCGGGAAGAGGAGGTGGAAAACGCCTTCCTGGCAGCTTCCTCCGAGGCGGCCAGCGCCTTCGGGGACGGGGCCTGCTATATGGAAAAGTTCCTGCGCCCCGTCAAGCATATTGAGATGCAGGTCATTGCCGACCAGCAGGGCAACGTGGTCTGCCTGGGCGAGCGGGAATGCTCGGTGCAGCGGAAGAATCAGAAGCTGATCGAGGAGAGCCCCTCCCCGGTGGTGGACGAAAAGACCCGCCGGCAGATGATCGATGTCTCCACCAAGGCCGCCAAGGCGGTGGGGTATCAGGGCGTGGGGACCATCGAGTTCCTCTACGACCGGGAAGGAAACTTTTATTTCATGGAGATGAACACCCGCCTCCAGGTGGAGCATCCGGTGACCGAGATGGTTACCGGGATCGACCTGGTAAAATGGCAGATCCGGGTGGCGGCCGGCCAGCCCTTGGGCTTTTCCCAGGAGGATATCCGCCTGGAAGGCTGCGCCATCGAGTGCCGGATCAACGCCGAGAACCCCAGCCAGGGCTTCCGTCCCAGCTGCGGGCGGGTGTCCCTCCTTCACATCCCCGGCGGGCCCTGGGTGCGGTTTGACACCGCCCTCTACCAGGACTACTTTGTCCCGCCCTATTACGATTCCATGATCGGCAAGCTGATCGTCCACGCCAAGACCCGGGAGGAGGCCATCCGCAAGATGCAGGCGGCCCTCTGCGAGCTGGTGATCGAGGGGCTGGACCACAATGCCGAGTTCCAGATGGATGTGCTGGAGGATGAGGAGTTCCGCAACGGGACCTACACCACCAATCTCATGGAGAAACGAGGATGGGTATGATTCAGAAGGGCCTCTTTAAGAAAAACCGAAACATTCTGGAGGGGACGGCGCCTTCCCAAAAGAACGCCGCCCCCCAGGTACCCGACCGGCTCTATACCTCCTGCCCTGGGTGCAAGGGGATGATCTTTTCGGAGGAGCTGGCCGAGAACCAGCAGGTCTGCCCCCGGTGCGGCCATCATTTCCGCATCGACCCCCGGCGGCGGATCGCCCTCCTGTGTGACGAGGGGAGCTTTGAGGAGTGGGACAAAGGGATGACCTCCAGCAATCCTCTCGGCTTTCCCGGCTATGAAAACAAGCAGAAGAGCGCCTTCCTCCAGACCCGGGAGAACGAGGGCGTGGTTACCGGCCGGTGCCGCATCGGCGGGGAGGACTGTGTTCTCTTTGTAATGAACCCCTTCTTTATGATGGGGAGCATGGGCTCGGTAGTGGGAGAGAAGATCACCCGGGCCTTTGAACGGGCCATGGAGCTGGAGCTGCCGGTGGTGGGATACACCGTTTCCGGCGGCGCCCGGATGCAGGAGGGGATGCTTTCTCTTACCCAGATGGCCAAGACCAGCGGCGCCGTCAAGCTGCACAGCGACCAGGGAGGGCTGTACATCGTGGTCCTCACCGATCCCACCACCGGCGGGGTTACGGCCAGCTTTGGCATGGCGGGGGACATCATCCTCTCGGAGCCCAAGGCCCTGGTGGGCTTTGCCGGCCCCCGGGTGATTGAGCAGACCATCCGGCAGAAGCTGCCCGCCGGGTTCCAGCGGGCGGAGTTCCTGGTGGAAAAAGGCTTTGTGGACGGCATTGTGCCCCGTCCCCAGCAAAAGGAGCGGCTGGCCTTGCTGCTGTCGCTCCACCGGAAGGAGGGCCGCTAAATGGAAGCTTATAAACGTGTACAGGCGGCCCGGGCCAAGGGCCGACCCACCGGCCAGGATTACATCCGGGAGCTGATTGACGACTTTGTGGAGATGCACGGGGACCGCCGGTATGGGGACGACGCGGCCATCATCGCCGGCATCGGCCGGCTGGAGGGCCGCCCGGTGACGGTGATCGCCCACGAGAAGGGCCACGACACCACCGAGAAGGTTGCCCGGAACTTCGGTTCCGCCCATCCGGAGGGATACCGGAAGGCCCTGCGCCAGATGAAGCTGGCCGAGAAGTTTGGCCGGCCGGTCATCTGCTTTGTGGATACCTCCGGCGCCTACTGCGGCCTGGGGGCCGAGGAGCGGGGCCAGGCCCAGGCCATCGCCGAGAACCTGATGGAGATGATGACCCTCCGGGTGCCGGTGGTGACCGTCTTTGTAGGGGAAGGAGGCAGCGGCGGCGCCATCGCCCTGGCGGTGGCCGACCAGGTGTGGATGCTGGAAAACGCCGTCTACTCGGTGATCTCCCCGGAGGGGTGCGCCAGCATCCTGTGGAAGGACCCCTCCCGGGTGAGGGAAGCCTGCGAGTGCCTCAAGCTCACCGCCCAGGATCTGCGGGAGCTGGGGATCATTGAAGAGATCATCCCCGAATACGGCGGGGACTTTGCCCGGGTGTATCCTTACCTGAAGGCCCGCCTGGTGCAGCAGCTGGAGGAGGCTTCCCGGCTGGACAGCCGGGAGCTGGTGGCCAGACGATATCAGCGGTACCGCAGAATTGGGGTGTATCGAGAGTGATTGCCATTGTGACCGACAGCACCGCCTACTTGACCCGCGCCGAGTGCAGCATGCTGGGGGTGCGGGTGGTTTCGATCCCCTATACCTGCGGGGGCGTTTCCTACCAGGAGACCTATTGTGACCAGAACGGGGAATACGGCGCCCTGCTGCGGCGGGGGGAGGCGGCAGCCACCTCTCTGCCCCCGGTGAGCGCCTTTGCCGCTACCTTTGAGGAGCTGCTTCGGCATGGCTTTGACGTGCTGTGCCTGGTGATCTCTTCCCGTCTCTCCGGCGCCTACAGCAGCGCCATGATGGCCGCCCGCCAGACAGGCCGGGGCCGGGTGAAGGTGGTGGATTCCCAGACCACCGCCGCCGGCCTGGGCTTCTTAATCCGCCGGGCCCGGGAGCTGGTGAACCAGAATTTCACCCTGGACCAGACGGCCATGATGCTGGAGAATATGCGCTCCAGCATGGGGGTGGCCTTCTCGGTGGACAAGATGGACAGCCTGCGCCGCAGCGGCCGGATGGGGACGGTTCCCCAGTCGGCCAGCACCATCCTGAACCAGCGGCCCATCCTGGGCCTGCGGGCAGGGCGGGTGGTTTCCCTGGGCAAGGCCCGGGGGCGGGCGGAGCAGATTGCCGCCATGATCGACTGTGTCCCCGCCACCGCCAAGGAGATTGCGGTGATCACCTTTGCCGGGGAGGAGAAGGCGGTGGCCGCTCGGATTGTGGAGGAGCTGGCCCGCCGGTTCCCCGAAGTGCCACCGGTTCTCCGGGAGGGCGGCCCGGTGCTGGCCATCCACCTGGGGCTGGACACCATCGGCATCGCCTGGATCTGTGCCTGATGCCGGATCCCCTGTGCATGCAAAAGTCCCTCTCTCCCCGTTGCGGGGAAGGGAGGGACTTTTTTTCATGGGATGAGGAATAGGAAGCAGCCCTTTGGCACAGGATAACAGGGAAATCCATCTGCAAAGGAGAGATTCCCATGCCGGACCTGACCAGCAAGGAGTTAACCGCATTGGAGGACCAGCTTACCATGGAGCAGGCCCTCATCAAGAAGTACAAGCTGTATGCCCAGCAGTGCAGCGATCCCCAGATCCGCACCAAATGCGAGCAGATCGCCGCCAAGCACCAGAACCATTACACCCGGCTGCTGGGCCAGCTGAACTGAAAGGAGGCGCCCACAGATGAACAATACCTCGTCCTTTACCGACCAGGAGATGCTCCAGGATATGCTTGCCGCCCAGAAGATGGTCACCGGCGGCTACAACACCTTCGCCAACGAGTGTGCCAGCGACGGGCTGAAGAATGAGTTTGTGGCCCTGCTGGGAGAGGAACACCAGATCCAGCACGACCTGTTTGTGGAGATGCAGAAGCGGGGTTGGTACCAGACCGAGCCGGCCGACCAAGCCAAGATTAGCCAGGCAAAGGGAAAGTTCCAGCAGCTGTCCAACTGACCCCGCCGGGAAGGAAACAGCGGGAGGAAGGCCCCGGGCGGTATCGCCCGGGGCCTTCCCCTGTTGTGGAAAGATGAAAAAGAGAAAAGGAAAAAGGGAAAACGCAAGCAAAGAAGAGAAAAAGAAAATCGATCCTGTCGCCTTGTCCGGGAGCTGCCGGCCCTGGAAAGAGAAGGCTACCGGCCGTCCAGCCGGGAGAAGGAAAGGCTGCGGGTGTGGGGGATGACCTCCCAGGTGGTGGTCCGCTTCACCAGGCAGAGGAGATTGATGGGGATCCAGCTGAGAATGTAGACCCAATAGAAGAAAATCCCCTTCCAGATGGCCGGATGGAGCTTCTTCTCCAGGACGACCACCGCAAAGGCGGAAAGAATCGCGGTGGACAGGGAGAAGAAGAGCTGGAAAAATACCTGGGTGCGGGGGAAGAGGAGGGCAGGCGAGGCTGCCAGCCAGTGGATGCCTCCGGCCAGGGCCGAGATGACCAGCAGGACGGTCATCACCGGCATGAGGAAGAAGACGGCATGGTCGGCGGCGGCCGGATCTTTCCGGGTCAGGGCCCGCCGCACCAGGGGCCCCAGGTAGAGGGCGGTGCCCTGGATCATGCCGGTGGACCAGCGTTTCCGCTGTTTCCAGGACTGGGCGAAGGTGAGGGGCTGCTCGTCGTAGGTGACCGCCTGGGGCACCCACATGGCCCGCTCCCCCCGGAGGATGCACTGGGTGGTGAACTCGATGTCCTCGGTCATGGTGTAGGTGTGCCAGCCGCCCATCTCCCGTAAGAGGGAGGCGCTTACCATGAAGCCGCTGCCGTTGACAATGGCCGACAGGCCCAGCTTGCCGCGGGCCCGGCTGTAGAACCGGTTGATCATCCAGTAATAGATGGAGTAGCAGCCGGAGATGGGGGTATCGTGGGGGTTCTTGCTGTCCCGATAGCCCTGGGCCAGCCGCGCCCCCTTGGCCAGGGCGTTGTTCATGGCCCGCAGGAAGCCAGGGTCCACCAGGTTGTCCGCGTCAAAGACGCAGAACCCGTCGTAAGGCTGGGTGAGCAGATGATCGAATACCTGGGTGAGCACCTCTCCCTTGCTGCGGACGGGGGCGGTGCAGTGGAAGAGGGTGGCGCCTGCCTGGGCCGCCGCCTGGGCGGTGTGGTCGGTGCAGTTGTTGGGGGCGACAATCACGTCGAAGAGTTCCCGGGGATAGTCTTGGGCCAGCAGGCTCTCCACCAGGTGGCCGATAACCGCCTCCTCGTTGCGGGCGGCTACCACCACGGCGAAGCGGCGGGTGGGAGCGGCTTCCGGGATGGGGTCCTCCTTGCGCAGACCGAAGAGGGCCACTGCAAAATAGTATCCGGCATAGCAGGTGAAGAGAAAGCTGATGGTCCATACCAGGGTGGTGTACACAGTGGAGAGCATCATGGGGTACCTCCTTCATAGGGTAAATAGCGATCAGGCTACCTCCAGGGAGAGGGAAAGGTCACAGTCGAGGCCCACGGCTTTGACGCGGACCCGCCCTTGGGGGAGCTGCAGGGAAAGGGTGCCGGAGCCGCTCCCCTCCCGCAGGACGGTAACCTGGTTATTGGCATCGATGGTAACCAATTTTCCGTTTCCTTCCTCTACCTCCAGGTCGTACCGGAGCTCCAGGCTGGAGGGCTTGTCCAGGGTACGGTCCAAGAGGGTGGTGCTGCCGTTCAGGTTCAGCAGAACCGTTTCCAGGCTGGCCCCCTGGGGATCGGTGGACCGCTCCATCACCGGGCTGGAAAAGCTGCCGATGTCGCTGCGGGCGATAAGAGCAGGGTCCTGGTACAGCTGCTGCTGGAAGGCAGTGGGCTGCTGTCCCGTGAGGACGGTGAGCCCCAGCAGGAAGGTAGAGATGAGATAGATCAAAGCTTTCATAGACGTCACCTTCGTGTTCCTTTCTGCGTCTAAGGCAATACTTGTACTTACCGTACTAGTACAAGTAGTACACTAACAGGATATCATAGGCCGCCGCCCCTGTCAATCCCTTCCCATAAAAGTTTACAAATTTGAAAGAACTCTTTACAGAAAGGGATTGACGGGTTGGCGGCCGGATGGGGGAAGCGGGTTAAGCCGCCAGGGAGGAGGCCGAGGAGGAAGCCGGGGCATCCACAGGGGGAATGCCGGCGGGCTCCTCCTGGGTGCGCTCGCCCGCGCCGCCCGCCTCGCTGGCAGAGGCTTCGGAGGAGGCGGCTTCGGAGGAGGCGGCGCCCTCATTGGAGACGGTGCTTTCCTCGGCAGTCCCGGCATAGGAGGGATAGAGCTCGTCGCTGCCGGCCGGAGCGGTGGTTCCGTCCGGGGTGAGGAGCCCCTGGGAGGTCTGGTAGCCGGCAGATTCGGCCAGGAGCCGGTGGTCGGCGCTGTCCAGCACCACCTGCCAGTTGTCCCGACTGTAGAGCCGCTGGGCCAGGTCCTCGCTCAGGTAGACGGTCGTGGAGCCGCTTAGGAGATTGTCGGGGTTATAGAGCTCCTTGTTCCGCAGGCCCTCCAGGTAATAGTCCCACAGCTCATCCAGCCGGTCCCACTGGGCGTCGCCAGTGTAGATGCGAAGCTCATCCCGCTGCAGCTGGTGGGTCTGGAGAAAGGCCTTGTAGAAGGAGTCCTCGTCGGGGTATTCCGGCGGCTCTAACCCCTCCACCTCGTTGCCCTCCTCGTCGTACAAAGCGGCTTCGTACCGGGCATAGGCCTCCTCGTATTCCTCCACCAGCTGGTTCCATTGGGCTTCCCATTCCTGGTAGGCGCTGTCGGTCAGATACGAGCTGGTTTCCTGGTATACCTGCGGCGAGTCGGAAAGACGGTCGTTGTAGTCGATTTCCAGCCGGAGGGTGCCTTCTGGCAGGGAGTCGTCCAGCTGGACCGAGGCAATGTTGGCCGGGGCATAGATGCTGGTGACCCGGTCGCTCACCGGGATGGTATAGGACTGGGTGGCGTTGATGGGCTGGGGAACCTCTACAAAGTCATAGCCGGCAATTTCAAAGAAGGAGAAGACCAGGCCGAAGCCGCAGACCATGATGCTGACCACCAGAGGGATCACTTGGGGAGCAACCCCTTTGCCCCGGCGGAGAAAGAGGCAGACCGACATGGCGGTGAGCAGGCCGCAGGCAACGGTGCCCCCCAGAGCACAGAGAAAGGGACCCACCAGCGTAACGCCCTGGCCCATGACGGCGATCAGGCTGCCGGTGAGAAAGGCGCCCACCAGCGCGAAGAGCAGCAGGGGAAGGGTAATGCAGACCAGCCCCGCCAGCTTGAGACAACCGAAGAAGAAGCTGGCCAAGCAGCCCCCCAGGGTGTTGATTGCCCCATGATCCTGGCGGGCAGCCTGTGCCCGGGCGTGGGGAGCGGGGTCTGCCTGGACGTGGGAGGAGGCGGGCTCGCTTCGGAAGCCATCTGTCGTTTCCCAGGCGGTGCTTTCGGCGGCGAAGGCCTCTTCCTGGGCCTCCTGCGCCTCTTCATAAAGGGGATTCTCCTCTTCCTGGGGGGATTGGGCATCCCCATCGAAGGCTGTTTCCTGGAAAGAGGAGGCATCCTCTTCCGGGGCGCTGGCCGGCTCTCGGGCAGGGGCTTGCCGGGAAGCGGCGCGGGACGATTTGGGTTTCATCCAGCCGTGGACCACCATGATGTGGCGGAATTTGTCCCCTAGGCCGCCCCGCACCATGCTGATCACCACCAGCACCGCGGCCACCAGGAAGCAGATGTTGACAAACAGCTCCCACAGGCCGCCCAGCAGGCGGCTCAGATACCCGCCGCCCACCAGCAGATCCACCACGATCTGGCCGATGCCCTCCACCAGGAAGAAGGGGATCCGCATGAGGGCGATGATGACCAGGCCAACCAGCACCGCCATGAGGAACTCCAGCACGCTGCCGGGGTTGCCCACGAAATGAATCCGCCCGCTGAGAGAACGGAACCAGGCGGACAGGTAGTTGACGGCCCGGGCGAAGAGATGGCTGCCTTTGTCCATAAATTCCCCTGCTTTGGTGTGGTTGAGGTAATCGTCCGAGACTTTGTAGGCGGAGAGGATTTCTTTGGCCAGGGCGGTGGGGTCGCCAAAGGAACGGACCGCCTCTTCCTCGCTTTTTCCTTCCTCCATCATGCTCTCGATGTAACCGGCATATTCCTCCAGGATATCGTTGATCTCATCCTGCCGCAAGACCTTCAAATTCTTGCGAAGGGTATCCAGAAACTCCTGCTTTCTCATGTTCTTCCTCCATCCTTCCGGAATCATTCAAATTGCTTGATAAAAGCGTTAATCGCCTGTACAAAATCGTACCATTCCGACTCCAGTTCATTCTTCCGCTGCTTGCCGAGGGCAGTCAGCTTATAGTATTTCCGGGGCGGGCCTTCGGTGGATTCCCGCAGGTAGGTTTCGAAGTACTTCTCGTTGGTCATCCGCTTGAGGAGGGGATAGATGGTGCCCTCGTTTACATCCACAGCCTCGGACACCACCTTGACCAGCTCGTACCCATACATATCCTGCCGGTTGACCGAAAGGAGGACGATCAATTCCAGAACGCCTTTTTTATACTGGCTATTCAAGGCACTACCTCCTTTTCCTTGGTACCATCATATCATCAGTACCTTGCAATGTCAAGTACTAAAAATATCACAGTAATAACTTTTTTAGAAATGCGGTTTGTCAAAGTTTTGTTTTTCTCAATGTTGCCGCGAGCGGGAGTCGGTAGCCCTCTGCCGAGGGCGGGGGTGGGCGGCTTCGCCGCCCCTGCCGAGCGGCCCTGCGGGCCGCCTGCCCTTTTTTTGCCCGCTGCCGCGGACGGGTGGGAATCGGTAGTTTTCCGGAAAAATACCTTTGGGCCGCCTGCGGGCGGCCCCTCCCGTAAACGGGGGCGCTCCGCCCCCCGAACCCCCAGGGGAACTCTTTCTGTGGAGAAAGAGTTCCCAGAAAGCCAGCCAAGGGAGATCCCTTGGCAATCCCCGCCG
>CAJFKV010000038.1 GCA_904387055.1 Candidatus Heteroruminococcus faecigallinarum
TACAGCGGATTTGTATACCACATGCTGGATCTGCCTTTGGAGCTGTATACTCCCCTCTTTGCCATCGCCCGGATCGCCGGCTGGAACGCCCACCGGATGGAAGAGCTCATCAACATGGGGAAGATCATCCGCCCCGCCTATGTATATGTGGGCGGCCATCACCCCTACAAGGCTCTGGATCAGCGATAGAATTTGTTCATCCTTGCAAGAAGAGGCCGCCCGCAGGCGGCCTCTTCTTTTTGGGGAAAGGGACATTCCAGAAAAGAAGGCCGCAGGCAGTCCGCCTGCGGCCTTCCGGCTGTCTTTCAAAAACGGGAAGGCTTGATACCCTAGTGGGGAATCACACTGAGCAGGACACCGGCCGCAACCGCCGAACCGATAACGCCGGACACGTTGGGACCCATGGCGTGCATCAGCAGGAAGTTGCCAGGGTTTTCCGACTGGCCCACCTTCTGGGAAACACGGGCCGCCATGGGAACCGCCGACACGCCGGCCGAACCGATGAGGGGGTTCACCTTGCCGCCGGTCAGCACATACATCAGCTTGCCCAGCAGCACGCCGCCGGCAGTTCCGAAGGAGAAGGCCAGCAGGCCCAGCACCAGGATGCCCAGCGTCTGGGAATTTAAGAACCGCTCGGCGGTGGCAGTGGCTCCCACCGACACGCCCAGGCAGATGGTCACGATGTTGGTCAGCTCATTCTGGGCCGTTTTGCTGATCCGCTCCACCACGCCTGACTCCTTAAACAGGTTGCCCAGCATCAGCATACCCACCAGCGACGCGGCGGAAGGCACAATATAGGACACCACGATGGTCACCGCAATGGGGAACACCACCTTCTCCAGCTTGGAGACAGGCCGCAGCTGCTCCATCACCACCGCCCGCTCCTTCTTGGTGGTGAGCGCCTTCATAATGGGAGGCTGGATGATGGGCACCAAGGCCATGTAGGAATAGGCCGCCACCGCAATGGGGCCCAGCAGGTCGGGGGCCAGCTGCGAGGTTACGTAGATGGCAGTCGGGCCGTCCGCGCCGCCAATGATGCCGATGCTGCCCGCTTCCGCCGCGGTAAAGCCCAGGCAAAGGGCCCCCACAAAGGTGAGGAAGATGCCCAGCTGGGCAGCCGCGCCCATGAGGAAGCTCTTGGGGTTGGCAATCAGGGGGCCAAAGTCGGTCATGGCGCCGATGCCCATAAAGATCAGCGGCGGATAGATGCCCAGCTTGACGCCCTGGTACAGGTAATAGATCAGGCCGCCCTCGTCATAGGAGGAGAGCCCAGCTCCCGGCAGATTGGCCAGCAGCATGCCAAAGGCAATGGGGATCAGGAGCAATGGCTCATACCCCTTGCAGATTGCCAGATAAATGAGGACGCAGGAAACCACCAGCATCAGCAGCTGACCAGCCGAGACCTGGACAAAGCCGGAATCCAATACGAGTCCATTGATTGTTTGAAAAAAAAGATCCAGCATAGCTATTGCGTCAGTCCTTTCTCATCATCAGGTCAAAAGGGGCGGGTATTCTGCAGCAAACCGGCCGCCATCCAGGGGGAACGGCCGCCGCTGCCCCTGCCCGCGCGCTTCACACTGCGCACCACACACTGGCCGCCGCTCATAGCCGCAATGGCCGCCGCAATTACCGCCACCACCTCGTTGCTGATTCCTTCCTCCACAACGGGCATGGGCGCCGGCTTGGACGGCTGCTGTACCGCGGGGGCTGCAGCCGGGATCTCCTCCCGGGAAGTGTTATCCTTTCTGCCGGAATTGCCGGCAATCCCAGACAAAATCCGTCCCAGCACCGCCACGATGAACCACAGCAGGACCAGGGCGGCAAACACTACCACCAAGCCGCTGATAATGACCGACCCGGCATATACCCAGTCAACATTTGCAAACATTCTGTTTTCCCTCCACTCTGTCTATCACAAAAAATTGTCCATGACAATTATATATCAAGGGCCGGGGGAATGCAATTCATAAAATTTCACAAGTTTTCCTTCATGCTTTGCAGGGATTCATGCAAAAAAGATCTTGACCTCCTTCGCTTCTTTTTGGCGGGCACGGGGGGCTCCGCCGCTGGTGCAGGCTGGATAGAATTTTGAAAACGATTTTGTTTCTATCCTCCAATTTTCACCTTTCCGCCAAAAAAACGGTTGTCAAATTCTCCTCAAAATGGTATTCTATACAAGAACATACCACCGTTCTTTTGGCTGTGGAATTCCACGGAACGGGGCGGTGTTTTGCTCAAAAGCACCCTATTCTGAAAACCGGAGGGAATCATTATGAGTGAACGCGCAAAAATTTTAGGGGAAATGTGCTTTGACGAGAACCTGGTTGCCATGCATGTCAATGCCGTGGACGATCAGGACGCCATCGACCAGGTGGCCAAGGTCATGCTGCGGGAAGGGATGGTAAAGGACAGCTATCCCGACGCCGTCAAGGCCCGGGAAAAGGTCTATGCCACCGGCCTGGAGCTGCTGGATATGGGCATTGCCATCCCCCACACCGACCCGGAACATGTGATTCAGCCTGCCATTGCCCTGGGGATTCTGGACCATCCCGTTCAGTTCGTCGGCATGGGCGAGCCGGACAAGCGGGTCAACGTGGAGATCATCTTCATGCTCAGCATTCTGGAGCCCCATTCCCAGCTGACCATCCTGCAAAAGCTGATGAAGGTCTTCCAGACCGAGGGCAAGCTCACCACCCTGAAGAACGCCAAGGATGCCAAGGAGGCAGCCGCGCTCCTCTCCACCTATCTGAACGATTGATTGTTGGCCGATCCACTGTCATCAAATATCCGAATTAGGAGGTAACTGTTATCATGAAAAAGATCCTGGTTTCCTGTGGTACCGGCATTGCCACGTCCACCGCTGTCCGTGCCAAGCTGATCGATTGCCTGAAGGCCAAGGGATATGGGCCCGACAAGGTCGAGGTTGGCCAGTGCCGCGTGGCGGATCTTCCCACCTTTGCCCCTTCTTATGACCTGATCGTTTCCACCTGCGCCCTCCCCTCTACCGTCAAGACCCCCTACATCCTGGGGCTCTGCTTCCTGACCGGCGTGGGCGTGGACAA
Organism: Candidatus Heteroruminococcus faecigallinarum; assembly: GCA_904387055.1. GTDB lineage: Bacteria > Bacillota > Clostridia > Oscillospirales > Ruminococcaceae > Heteroruminococcus > Heteroruminococcus faecigallinarum. The sequence continues at coordinate 3,063 of CAJFKV010000038.1, forward strand.
GGTTGTGGACCAGATCATCGAGAAGATCAAGGACTAAGTAGGAGCGGGCCGCAAACCAGGCTGTTTCCTGCTGTTGAAAAAAGGCCCTGTGCCGGCTGGTTTGCCGGTACAGGGCCTTTTCCGTTGCTGGTGAAGGGGCCGGACTACAGGCGGTTTTGTTCCCCCCATTCACACATCCCGTCCAGGATGGGAATGAGAGACCGGCCGCGGGCGGTCAGGCTGTACTCCACCTTGGGGGGAATCTGGGGATACTCCTCCCGGTGGACCAGCTGGTCCGCCTCCAGCTCTTTCAAGGTGGAGCTGAGGGTCTTGTAGGAGATGCCGCCGATGTACCGTTTCATCTCGTTAAACCGCACAACCCCAAACTCCATCAAGGTGTAGAGGATCGTCATCTTGTACTTGCCGCTGATGAGGGACAAGGTATAGCTAAAGCCGGTGCTCCCCAGGGATTCGTCGGAAATACAGCGTTCGCCCATAGATACTCTCCTTTTGGTAAGTACCACACCCAAATGTGCGTACTTGTTTTTTCTCCTGCTCCTGGTATGATTATACCGACGGAAGCCGGAGCGGTCAACCCTTCCCGGGAGAGCTGCCCGGCATTCGTGGGGGCCTGCCGGCCGGGAAGGGCGGGCAGGCCCCCATTCCCAAGACAAAGGAGAGAGTGGAATGAGCAAAAAGATTGTCGTGATTACCGGCAGCCCTCGGAAAGCGGGCAACAGCTTCGCCATGACCGACGCCTTCATCCAGGCGGCCCAGGCAAAGGGCCACACCGTCGCCCGGTTCGACGCTGCCATGATGAAGATTGGCGGCTGCCGCGCCTGCGAAACCTGTTTCAAAACCGGAAAGGCCTGTTCCTTTGACGATGACTTCAACACCATCGCCCCGGCCATTCTGGAGGCGGACGTGGTGGTCTTTACCATGCCCGTCTACTGGTACTCCATCCCCGCCCAGATCAAAGGGGTGATCGACCGGATCTACTCCCTGGTGGTGGGCGGCAAAGACGTGGCCGGAAAGGAATGCGCCCTCATCGCCTGCTGTGAGGAGGAGGACAAAACGGTGCTGGACGGGGTCCGCATCCCCATCCAGCGGTCCGCCGCCCTCCTCCAGTGGAAGATGGCCGGGGAAGTCCTGGTGACCGGCGTCCTCAATCCCGGCGATGTGGACAACACCGACGGCTGCCGGCAGGCCGCCGCGCTGGCTGCCAATCTGTAGCAACAAGGAGGGACACATTATGGGCAAAACCATCCTGATCCTCAACGGCAGCCCCCGCAAAAACGGCAACACCTCCGCCCTGGTGGAGGCCTTTGCCAGGGGAGCGGAGGAAGGTGGCAGCAAGGTTGTTCCCGTTTTTCTGGGCGACATGACCATCCACGGGTGCAAAGGCTGCTTCGGCGGCGGGAAAAATCCCGACAGCCCCTGCGTACAGAAGGACGATATGGAGAAACTATACCCTGTCTACCGGCAAGCGGATGTGGTGGTCCTGGCCAGCCCCCTCTACTACTGGTCCATCAGCGGGCAGCTGAAGACCGCCTTCGACCGGCTCTTCGCCGTGGCCGAATGTGACCCCGGCTACCGCAATCCTCCCAAGGAAAGCGTTCTGCTGATGGCTGCGGAAGGACACGGGTTTGAGGAAAGCCTCTATTGGTACGACCGGCTGGAGCAGCATATCGGTTGGAAGAGCCTGGGGAAGGTCCTTTGCGGAGGGGTGATGGCCGTGGGGGATATCCAGGGCAGGCCGGAGCTGGAGGAGGCCTACCGGCTGGGACGGTCCATCGGCTGATCCCTCGGGCTGCCGCCCCTTCTCTTCATCGATACCAAAAGGCCGGTCGGGCAGTTTTGCCCTTCCGGCCTTTTTTCTTGGGGAAGCGTTTACAGATCGTCCGCATCCTGAACCGGGGTCTCCCCTTCCCGGGCGGGAACGCCCGTATACATTCCCTGGGGATCCCAGTCCTTCCCCTGTTTTCCCTCCCGGATCACTTCCTGGGCGCGGGAGGCGGGGGTCTTTGCTCGCCGGTACCGTTTCATCCAGCCGGTCACCACCTTTCCTCTTTAGTATTTGGTGGCGGGGCCGGCCCTACCCCAGGAGAAAATTGCCGGCGGGACGTTGTCCTTTTTCGACAAAACCCGTATAATAAAAAGGCGGCACCCGGTCATCGCTCTGGGAGGATTGCCGCCCCGGGAAGGGATTCTTGACGATCAGGAGGAAATGTCCATGCTATCCATGCTGCTTGATTTTTTGATTGCCCGTCGGGTGCCCATTCTTCTCACCCTGTGCACCCTTGTAGTGGCTGTTGTGGTGGTGAAGATACTCCTTTCCCGCCTGCGAGCCGCTGCCTCCGGGGGAAAAGCGGCCCCCGAGCTCCAGTCCCTTCTCCCGGCGGGGATCCGGCTGGTGGTTTACGGGGCGGCGCTGCTTCTCATTCTGGCTTTCTGGGGGCTGACCGATACCCCCCTGTGGCGGGCAGTGGCCCTTCCCCTGCTCAACGCAGCCATCACCCTGGTGGTGGGGCTGGTTCTCATTCAGGTGCTCCTTCGGATCCTCGCCCGGGTGCTGCCCCACACCAAGCTGGACCCCACCATGCACCCCTTTCTTCTCACCGTCTCCCGTATCGGCCTGTATGTCCTCTTGGCCCTGGTGGTCCTGCCCAGCCTGGGGGTGGAGATTACCCCCCTTCTCACCGCTTTGGGAGCGGTGGGCCTGGCTGTCTCCCTGGCGGTCAAGGACTCTCTGGCCAATCTGATGGGCGGCGCCCTCGTCCTGCTCTCCAAGCCCTTTGTGGCGGGGGATTTCGTGGAGATTGGCAGCCTGTCCGGAACCGTCGCCGAGGTTGGCCTGATCTATACCTTTCTGAATACCACCGACAACAAGCGGATCTGTATTCCCAATGGACAGGTGTCCACCTCCCAGGTGGTCAACTATTCCAGCGAGCCTCTGCGCCGGCTGGATATCACCTTCTCCATCGGGTACGGGGACGATTTTGAAAAAGCCCGGTCCGCCATCCTGGAGGTGGTCGGCCGTCAGGACACCGCCCTCCAGGACCCGGCGCCGGTAGTGCGGATGTCCCAGCATGGCGCCAGCTCCATCGATCTGATCTGCCGGGTATGGGTTCACAACGAGGACTACTGGGATCTGAAGTACAACCTCTTGGAACAGGTGAAGGCCGCCTTTGACCGGGAAGGGATCTCCATCCCCTTTCCCCAGATGGACATCCACCTGGACCGGATGGGATAACGACGCTGCACCCTGCCAAAAGGGGGGAAGGACCGCTTGCCCAAGCGGTCCTTCCCCCCCTTTTTTATCCCACCAGCCAGTTGACCACCAGCCCTGCCCCAAAGGAAAACACCATCACAAAGAGCAGGTACAGCAGGAACCTGCGCATCCCCAGGACAATCTTCAAGGCGCCCAGGTTGGTAATCTTGGTTGCCGGGCCGGTCAACATAAAAGAAGCGGCGCTGCCCACGCTCATCCCTTCCCACAGCCACTGCTGAAGGAGGGGAATGGTTCCCCCTCCGCAGGCGTAGAGGGGGACGCCGATGGTGGCCGCCATCAGCACGCCAAAGGCCTCGTTTCCCCCGAACAGGGCGGTCATCGCCTGGGCGGGCACATACCGCTGGAAAAGGGCCGACAGAGCCACCCCCGCCAAAAAATACGGCCCGGTAGCCCGCAGGTTCCGGCCCAGGTTCTTCAGATACCGGACCAGGGGATTCCGATGGGTATCCCGGCTTGCCGCCGGCGAAAAGCCGGAAAAATCAAAGAAGGCCCTCTCCCGGTACCACAGGCGGACCAATAGCCCGGCGGCAACGCCGCAGACAAGGCAGGTCAGGATGCGGACCGCCAGCACCGTCCCGTCCAGGGCGGCGCTGTACACAATGAGCTGGGGATTGAGCAGGATGGAGGACATCATGAAGGCCGCCAGCCAGTCGTCCCGCATTCCCCCCTGGGAGAAGGACGCTGCCAGCGGGATGGCGCCGTACATACAGAGGGGAGAGGCGATGCCCAGGGCGCTGGCCGCCAGGATTCCCGCCAGGCCCAGCCGCTTTCCCCCCAGGGAGGCAAAGGCCCGGTGGATGGCATCCTTGGCAAAGACCGAAACGGCCGACCCCAGCACCATGCCCAGCACCCAGTAGCCGGCAATCTGCTCCAGCTGGACGGTGAAATAGTACCACAGGTAGACGCCTTCCCGGCGCAGCAGCTCCAGCATCCCGTTCCCTCCTTTACAGGGTGATATAGACCCCCTCCTGTCCAGGCAGGTAATAAAACTCGCTCTTCTCCTCCCGGTCAAACAGTTCCATCATGGCCAGCATGTCCCGTGCCAGGGGGGCGGTGGGAAGGGCCTCCCGCTCCAGCCAGAACACCCTCCCCTCCCCGGAGGAGGCCAGCCTGCCGGAGAAGGTGCCGGTTTTGTACAGGAAGATGAGATAGCGGCCCCCTCCCTCCAGAGGGAACTGCTTGACCCCGCACAGGCGCAGATCCCTCACCTGGTAGCCTGTCTCCTCCTGCACCTCCCGGGCAGCTGCCTGGACAAAGGACTCCCCCGGCTCCACATGCCCGCCGGGAAAGGCCAGGCCATCCCATCGGGTGCCCCGGCGCTCCTGGACCAGCACCCGTCCCTCCTGGTCATACACCATGCACAGGGTGGTAAACACCGCCCGTTCCATCACAAAGGTCATCTCCTTCCCGCCTTGTTCCAACAAAAGAAGGGGCCCGGCTGCTCCGCCAGGCCCCCAGCCGGTTATTCCAGGCCGTTGTAGGCGTCCTCGTCCACCGGTTCCAGCCACTCGTTGGAGGTCTCCTCGCCGGGCACCTCCACCGCAATGTGGGAGAACCAGCTGTCCTTCTTGGCTCCGTGCCAGTGCTTCACCTCCGCCGGAATGGTGATGACCGTTCCCGGTTCCAGGCTCACCGCGGCCTTCCCTTCCTCCTGGTACCAGCCGCTGCCGGCGGTGCAGATCAGCAGCTGGCCGCCGCCGGTCTTGGCGTGGTGAATGTGCCAGTTGTTCCGGCAGCCCGGTTCAAAGGTCACATTGGCCAGAGAAACGGCGCTGCTCCCCGGCGCGGTGAGGGGATTCAGATAGGAATTCCCGATAAAATACTGGGCAAAGGCGGTATTCGCCTGCCCCTGGCCAAACACATTTTCCTTGTCAAACTCCGACTTGCTGCGGATTCTCATCAGAACCATTCCTTTCTGCTTGCTATGGATCGGCAGCCCGGCAAGAGAGCTCTCGGCTCCTCTCCCGGGCGCTTGTTGGCTTCTCGTTCCGCTTTCTTCACTCGTCGATGCTCACCAGGGAATAGGTCCGGCTGCCCAGACCGATCTCCTCGGCGTGCTCCAGCGTCAGCAGCCCGTTGCGGGACTCGATCCGTTGGACCAGGGATGCCCCATCCTCTGCGGCGTAGACCAGATCCACACAGGCCTGGTCCACCGCCACCGGATCGAAGGAGGCCAGGATGCCGATGTCGTGCATATCCGGCTCGGCAGGGCTGCCGTCGCAGTCACAGTCCACCGACAGGCGGTTCATCACATTGATGTAGAGGATGTTACCGTCCAGGGCATCCACCACCGATTTGCCTGCCTCCGCCATGGATTCCAGGAAGGCATCCTGCTCGCCGCTCCACATGTTGCCGCCGGTGCCCCCCGAATGGATGTGGGCCTTGCCGTCGGCAGAGGCGATGCCGATGGAGATGTTCTTGATGGCGCCCCCATAGCCGGCCATGGCGTGGCCCTTAAAGTGGGAAAGCACCACATAGTAGTCGTAGTTGGCAAAATGGGACCCCACATAGTTCTCGGTAAGGCGGGTGCCGCCGGTAACCGGCAGCGTCATAGACCCTTCTGCATCCATGATGTCCACATCGGCGATGGCCGTATAGCCGTGGTCTTCCGCCAGCTGCAGGTGGTAGGCCGTGCTGGCCCGGTCGCCTCCATAGGCGGTGTTGCACTCCACAATGGTCCCATTGACCGCTGTGACCAGGTCACCGATCAGCTCCGGGCGCAGGTAGTTGCTCCCCGTTTCGCCGGTGCTGATCTTCACCGCAACCCCTTCCTCCGGGAGCTGCGCCCCCAGGGCCTGGTAGATCGCCATCAGCCCTTCCGGCGTGATGCTGGTGGTCATGTAGACCACCGGCGCCTCCTCATCCACTGCCTCGCCCTCTCCTGTGCCTGCTTCAGCCTGCTCCTGCTGGAAAGAAGAGGACTCCTCCGGGGCCTGGCTCTCCTGTGCCGGGGACGAAGACGCCGGAGCGCTCTGGCTCTCCCCGGAGGAGGCCGCCCCGCCGGAGCAGCCTGTCCAAAGGGATGCCACCAGCAGCAGAACACCGCAGATTGCTGTCAACCGTTTCATCGCTACCTCCCTCTCTTTGGTTCCTTCCTGTCCTCGTTGGCCGCCGGTTTCCCCATTCTGCTGAAGCACGGTGATGGAACCGCGACCTCCTCTGCTTTCCATTATAGAAACAGCCGGCCCCTATGTCTAATGCTTATCTTTTATCGTCTTCCATGCGCCTGCTGCATCGGGAAAAAAATCCCCGCCTTTTGCCGCAGGGCACGGTCAAGAAGCGGGGAACTGCAATCGCTTTTATGGGGCAAGGGCCTTCAGCAGATGGATCTCCTGGAGAAAGAGAGCCGTAGCGGGGGAAAACAGGTGGTTCTTCTTCCACACAAGGACGCTGTGGGGTGCATGGGGAGGGGAAAAAGGTATAAACCGCAGGTTTGGATTGGTGTGGGCGGCCAGCGCCCCGTCCAGGCAGAAGGCAAGGCCAAGGCCCTCCTCCACCAGCAGCGCCGCGTTGGACAGGAGGGTAAAGGTGAGGGGAATGTTGAGGTCTTTTTCTTCCACCCCCAGCCAGCCCAGGATCTCATTCCGCGCATCTTCCCGCATAGGCAGGAGGAGGGGGAGGAAACCACCTCCCGGGGCGAGAGGGACTCCCGCTGGGCCAAGGGATCGTCGCGGCGCACCAGCACTCCCCAGGTATCCCTCTGGGGAAGGCGGAAGAAGTTGTACTTTCCAATGTCCACCGGCTCCATCAGGAGGCCGATGTCCACCAAGCCCTTGTCAATCCGCTCCCGGATCGCATCCGCCATCTCATTGTACAGGCGGAAGTGGATCATGGGATGCTTTTGGGAAAATTCCTTGATCACCTTGGCCAGCAGGCGGAAGCCCACCACCTCGGTGGCGCCGAGGGAAATCACCCCGCTCACCGTCTCGTTGCGCTGGGCGAAGGACTGTTCCAGCCGGTCGGCCAGGGAGACGATCTCCTCCGCCCGCTGGCGGAAGAAGTACCCGTCGTCGGTAAGGGTGAGCCCTTTCTTCCCCCGGATCATCAGGGTGGTCTCCAGTTCCCGCTCCAGCTCCATCAGCTGCCGGCTGAGGGTGGGCTGGGTGACATGGAGGATCTCCGCCGCCCGGGTAATGTTCCCCTCGTTGGCAGCGGTTAAAAAGTAACGGAGTGTACGAAGTTCCATAGACGTCTCCTCCGGCGGATTCTGCCACTGGCCGCTCTCTGCCCGCCGTCCTCGCTGGAAAGGCGGCCCGGTCCCCTTCCCAGCACCATAGAAGAACGACCCCGGTTTTACAACCGGGGTCGGCAAAACAGCGCCAATTCTTCCAATGAACGCTATCCCTTTTATTCCTCTTCCACCGGGGCGTCCGCCAGGTTGGCCTCCTCGGCCGCCTTGGCTTCCTCCTCCAGCACGGCGCGGATGGACAGGCTGACCCGCTTCTTGTCCAGGTCCAGCTCGGTGATCTTGGCGACCACCTCGTCCCCCACGGCCAGCTTGTCGGCCACCTTCTCGATCCGCTCCCGAGCAATCTGGGAGATGTGGATCAGGCCGTCGATGCCGGGGATAATCTGGGCAAAGGCGCCGAAGTTGGTGATGGACATCACCTTGACCGGCACATTCATGCCCACCGTGTACTTATCCTTGATGATGACCCAGGGGTTGTCCTCCGGGCGCTTGTAGATGAGGGAAACCTTCTTGGTCTCGGTGTTGATGTCCTTGATGGTGACCTCCACCGTGTCGCCCACCGACACAACCTCCGAAGGATGCTTTACCCGGTGCCAGCACAGGTCGCTCATCCCGATGCGGCCATCCACGCCGCCCAGGCCCACAAAGACGCCAAAATCGGTGATGGACTTGACGGTACCGGTGTACTTCTTGCCCACCTCGACCTCGCTCCAGAACTTCTCGGCCAGGGCCGCTCTCTCCTCCCGGAGAACCGCGGAGATCGAGCCCACGGCCCGGCGGCGCTGACGGTTGGTCTCCAGAATCTTGAACCGCACATTCTTGTGGAGCAGCTCGTTCAGATCCCCGTCGCGGGGCACGCCCGACTGGGAGGCGGGGATGAAGACCCGCACGCCGTTGGTGGTGGCCAGGACGCCGCCCCGGACGACCTCGGCCACAACGCCTTCCAGAATTTCACCGGTATCGGCGGCGTTCATCACCTTCTCGAAGCCGGCAATCGCGTCAAGACGCTTCTTGGAAAGCATCACAGTCCCTTCCACATCGTTCACGCGGACGACCAGCAGCTCGATCTCGTCTCCCTTCTTTACAAGGTCCTCGGGCTTGGCGGTGGGGTCGTCGGTCAGCTCGTGCAGGGGCACATATCCGGCGTGCTTGGTCCCAATGTCCACCGAAATCTCGTTGGGGGCAATCCCGGTGACGACACCGGTGACCTTTTCACCGTTATATGTGCTCTTAAAGGACTGATTCAACATCTCCTCAAAGGACATTTCGTTCTCAACATTGCTCATGGCTTCCTGTACCTCCTTAATTATGTAAGCCGGTGTCGACGCGCCGGCAGTTACACCGATAGAACAAACCCCGCGAAAATCATCCTTCTTCAGCTCCCTGGCACTTTCAATCAACACGGTGGGGCAATGCTTCTGACAGATGTCCCGAAGCTTCGCCGTGTTGGAGCTGTGGCGACCGCCGATGACAATCATCCGGTCGGATCGCTGGGCAAGACTGGCAGCTTCCCGTTGCCGTTCAATCGTAGCACTACATATTGTATCAAAAACAGAAAGTTTTGTACACACTTTTTTTGCGGAAAAAACGCTTTTTTCCCACTCTTTTTGATGAAAAGTGGTCTGCGCTACCAAAATTGTGTGAATTTCGTCATCTTGTCCATAGCTTTCCAGCAGTTTCTCCAGCTCTTCGGCATTGGAAAAGACGGCGCAGGGCGCTCTGCAATGACCCACAATCCCCTGCACCTCCGGATGGGAGGCATCCCCGGCGATCAAAATGCGGGCCGGCTCCTCCGGGTCCACCGCCGCCACTATCCGGTGGATCTTGGCCACAAAGGGGCAGGTGGCGTCCACCACCTCCATCCCCGCCAGCCGCTGGCGCACCTGGGGGGAAACCCCATGGGACCGGATCACCACCAGGCGGCCGTCGGTATTTTCCTCGGGAGCATTGATGGCGGTCACCCCCATGGAGGCCAGCTTCTCCACAATAAAAGGGTTGTGGATGATGGGCCCCAGGGTGTAGACCCGCTTTCCCTGGCGGGCCTGTTCAAACACAATATCCACCGCCCGCTGCACGCCGAAGCAGAAGCCGGCGGTCTTGGCCACTTCAATCTTCACGGCGAGCCTCCTCCAGGAGGGTCAGCACCCGGTCCCACATAAAATTGGTCGCCGATTTCAGCTCCCGGGGGGAGATCTCCTCCGAAAAGCCCAGCTCCTCAAAGGGGATCATCTTGCCATACCGGACGATCAGCCGGGGGCGGCCCTTGGCCTGGGCCTTATCCTCCAGCACCACGCAGCAGGGAAGGATGTCCGCCTTGGTGGCCCGGGCAATGAAGGCGGCCCCCGATTTGGGCCGCAGCGGCTCCTGGGTGGTGGACCGGGTTCCCTCCGGGAACATGGCCAACACGTCCCCCTGGCGGAGCAGGTCGATGGCCCATTCCACCGCCCCGGTGTCCCCTTTCCCCCGCTCCACCGGGAAGGCCCCCAGGTGCCGAAGCACCCAGCCGGCGATGGGATTCTGGAAGAGCTCCTCCTTGGCCATGAAGAAGAGCTGCTGGTCCAGGCGGTTGGCGATTACCACCGGGTCGGCCATGCTGCGGTGGTTGGAGACCAGGATATACCCTCCCCGCTGGGGGATGTTCTCAGTTCCCTGGTACTGAACCCGGTAGGCCATTGGGGCCCACAGACGGGTGAAAAAACGGCAGAAGGCATAAAAACTCATGACAGTCGTTCCTTTACAATCTGAAGAATTTGGTCCACGCTCTGGTCCAGGTCCAGGTGGGTGGTGTCGCAGAGGATTGCGTCCTCCGCCTGCCGCAGGGGGGCGGCGTCCCGGTGGGAATCCTGCCAGTCCCGCTGCTTCACTTCCTCCAGCAGCTGGTTAAAGTCCACCTGGATCCCCTTCTCTGCCAGCTGGCGCTGGCGGCGGCGGGCCCGCTCCTCCGGGGCGGCGGTGAGGAAGATTTTCACCTGGGCCTGGGGCAGCACCACCGTCCCAATGTCCCGGCCGTCCATCACCACGTTGTGCTCCCGGGCAATCTGCTGCTGCAGGTCAAACAGATAATCCCGTACCTCCTGCATAGCCGACACGTTGGACGCCGCCATAGACGCCGGGTTCTCCCGGATGGCCTCGGACACGTCCTCCCCGTCCAGCAGCACCCGCTGCTCCCCGTCCCGGTAACAAAGCTCCACCTTGATCTGGGGAAGAAGAGGCAGAATGGCTTCCCGGCTGGCGGTGTCCACCCCCCGGCGCAGGCCGCTCAGGCCCACCGCCCGGTACAGGGCCCCGGTATCCACATAGAGCCATCCCAGCTGGGAGGCAATCCGGCGGGCGATGGTGCTCTTTCCGGCCCCGGCGGGGCCGTCAATGGCGATGGCATACATGGCAAGACCTCGTTTCTCAAGAATGATCCACCCCAGCAGCCGCGCTGCGGGCGGCTGTCATCCCGGTGGAAAAGGCAATTTGGAGGTTATATCCCCCGGTGGTGCCGTCCACATCCAGCACCTCTCCGGCGAAGTACAGCCCCGGCACCAGCTTGGACTCCATGGTTTTGGGATTGACCTGGGCCACATCCACCCCGCCGGCCGTAACGATGGCCTCTGCCACCGGCCGAAAGCCCGCAGGCGTCAAGGGAAGGGCCTTCAGCAGCGCCACCAGCCTCTGCCGCTCCTCGCGGGTCACCTGGTGCACCTTGGTCTCCCCGCCGATGCCGGACAGTTCCACCACCACCGGGATCAGGCTGCGGGGAAGCAGCTCGCCCAGGGAGTTGGCAAAGTGCTTGTTCTGCTGGGACTCAAAGTCCCGCAGCAGCCGGGCATCCAGCTTTTGGGGATCCAGGCCCGGCTTCAGGTCAATGGTCAGGCGGTATCCTTCCCATCCCCGCATGTAGGAGCTGGCAGTGAGGACCAAGGGTCCCGATACCCCAAAATGGGTAAACAGCATCTCCCCCAGCTCCCGATACACCGGCTTTTTCTTCCCCTCCTGCCAGAGGGTGAGGGTCACGTTGCGCAGGGACAGGCCGGCCACCTGGCCGCACCAGCTCTCCCGGGTCACAATGGGGATCAGGGAAGGGCGGGGCTCCACAATCCGATGGCCGGCCTTCCGGGCGATGGCATAACCCGACCCGTCCGACCCGGTGCCCGGGTAGCTCATTCCCCCGGTGCAAAGGACCACCCGGGGGGCACGGTACTCCCCTTCCCGGCCTCGGACGCCGGCTGCCCGGCCGTCCTCCACCAGCAGCTGGGACACATGGTCCTGGATCTGCTCCACCCCCTGCCGGCGCCCCTCCTCCAGCAGGGCATCCACGATCTGGGCCGCCTGGTCGCTCTGGGGAAAGACCCGGCCGCCCCGCTCCGTCTTGAGGGGAACACCCCGGCTGCGGAAGAACTCCATCGTCCAGGCAGGGGGAAAGGCGTGGATGGCACTGTACAGAAAGCGGGGATTGGTGCGCACACGGGGGATGAACTCCTCCGGGGAACAATCGTTGGTCAGATTACACCGGCCCTTGCCGGTGATGGCCAGCTTCATGGCCGGCCGCTTGGCATGGTCCACCAGGGCGGTGCGCAGGCCCAGGCGGGCCGCTTCCGCTCCGCACAGGAGGCCGGCCGCCCCGGCGCCCACGACGATCAAATCATACTCCTTCACCGGTTGCCCGTCTCCTCTGCTTTTTCGTAGACATGGTACTCGTCCCAAATCCGTTCCAGCTTCTGGTAGGTCACCGAGATCTCCTCCCTCTTGCGCAGACCCACCGCCACGATAAGGGCGTTGGCTACGCTCATCGGCGCCACCAGGGAATCCACAAAAGAGGCCATATCGGTGCGGGCCAGCAGAAGGTGGGTGGCCGTCTGGGCCAGGGGCGAGAGGCGGGAATCGGTAATGGCCACCAGAGTAGCTCCGTTGTCCCGGGCAAACTGGGCGGCCTTCACCGTGCTGTGGGAATACCGGGGGAAGCTGATGGCCACCAGCACGTCCCCTTCCCCAATCCGCATCAGCTGTTCAAACATATCGCTGGCGCTGGTGGTGCTCACCAGATGGCAGTTGGAGAAGATATGGTTGAAGTAGAACCCGATAAAATTGGCCAGGGGGGCCGAGCTGCGCACCCCCACCACATAGATGTTCTTCGCCTCCAGAAGGGCATTGACGGCACTCTCAAAATCCTCCTTGGAGGTTTCCTCCAGTGTGCGGCGGATCTTCTCCATATCCAGCGAAAGCACCCTGGTCAATACGTCGTTGCTGCCGATCTGGTCGCTGGTGACCTCCATCCGCTGGGCGGAGGTAAGCCGGTTGCGGATCAGCTCCTGCAGGTTCCGCTGAAGCTGGGGATATCCATCGAATCCCACCTCGGTGGCGAACCGAACCACCGTCGACTCGCTCACCCCCACAGTGGCCCCCAGCCGGGAAGCGGTCATAAAGGCCGCCTTGTCGTAGTGGGAGATCAAGTACCGGGCAATCAGCTTCTGCCCCTTGGAAAACTGGGGCATCCCGGCTGCTAAGGTTGTCAAGAGATCCTTTGCCATAACGCTCCGACCTTTCTCCAGCGGCTTTTCTCCTCTACCGGGCAGCCGCTGGCACACCCGGACACCGGCGGCCACGGCCGCCCCGGCCGCCAATACGGCCTGTCCATCCTCCCGATGGCGTCCTTCCCGGGGGAAGAACGGTCTGTTTCTATTGTACTGGTCTCGGGAGAGAAAATCAAGGGAAAAGGATGAATTTTATCCGGCAATTGCAGGTTCCCCATCAAAGGCCTGCACCTTTTCCGTTTATCTTTCCCATAATCCCGTTGTTTTGGTCGATCGCGCCTTCCGCAAGGGACTTTTTTATGATTCTCTTGCACCATTTGAACGCGAAGTGTCCTTCACGTGCAAACAGTTCTCCAGACGAAAGTCGGCCCCGGAGGCCGGCTGCCTCCGGGGCCGTGAAAGCGGTCTCTACTGCTGCGCCCAGGAAACCAGCACTGGCAGCGCCTGGGGACAGTCGGCAATGCGGACCTTCTTGGTCTCCCCCCCAAATTCCCCGTCCAGGGTCCAGGGAATTGCCTCCTGGCTGCGCAGCTCCAGGGAGGCGGTTTGGAAATGGAGAATGGCCTCATGGTCCGGCTGCTGGAGCAGGAGGGTATTGATGATGGCCTGCAGCTCCATGGCGCTGCGAGGCTCCCGCACCAGCGTCACCTCCAGCAGGCCGTCGTCCATTTTGACCCCCTTCCCAACCGGGAGGCCGAATCCTCCCACGGAGGTGGCGTTGCTCACCATCCCAAATAGGAACCGGCCCTCCGCCTCCCCCTGATCCCAGGAGAGGGAGACCTGGTACCCCTTGATCTGCGGCAGACTGCGTATCCCTTCCAAAAAATAGGCAATTCGGCCCAACAGGTTCTTCGCCGGCTGGGGCGTCTCATAAGATACCTGGGTAAAGGCTCCAAAGGCGGCCACATAGGCGAAATACCGATCGTTGAACCGGCCCACGTCACAAGAAAACACCCGGCCCTCCACCACCGCCCGGGCAGCTTCGGTCATCTCCTTGGGGATCGACAGGCTGGTGGCAAAATCGTTTACCGTCCCGGCGGGCAGATAGCCGAGGGGGACCGGACGTGGGCAGGCCATCAGCCCGGCGATGGCTTCGTTGAGGGTTCCGTCCCCGCCGCTTACCACCAGAAGGTCGTAGTTGGACGCCTCCTCCGCCACGATGGAAGGCAGTTCCCCGCCCTGCCGGGTGGGGCGGACGGTCACGTCATAACCGCCCTCGTTGAAGATCTGCACCACCGGGAGCAGCTTTTGGCGGATTTCTCCCTTACCCGCCTGGGGATTGAAGGCAAATAACAGCCGTTTTTCCATGAAGGGAACCTCCTACTGGACCCGACAGAGCCGGGCAAGCTTTGCTGTGACCGTTATACCATAAAATGCCCGTCCTTTCAAGTGGCCGGCATCTGCACTGCCCCGGATGCCGCGCCTATCCTCATCGGCAAGGGCGGTAATTCTGGGGAAAGAACTCTTGCCGCCGGACTGGGAGGCCTCGCCTGCCTCCTTTGGGACGTCTTTTGACTCCCCTAGGTCACCGTTGACAACTGGCTTCCATCCCGGTATCATAAAAGCAAAGGGAGGGTTTTTTATGAAATGTCCAAAGTGCGGCCACGACTACCGAGGCAAGGTCTGTCCCGACTGCGGTTACCCGGAACACCAGCTGCGGTCCGGCGGAGCATCCAGCTTTATCGGCGCCCGAAGCGCTTCTGCCAGTCCCCGTCCGAACAACCGGACCCGACACACCTCGTCAACATCCTCGCCTTCAAAAAATGCCTCCCCCATGCCTTGGACCGCCGTTCCTCCAGCCAGCAGAAATGCATGGAAAAAAACAGCCCTCCGCCGGGAGCGAGCCGCCTCCGGCAGGGGCCGCGGCTGTCTCATTGCCATTGTGGTGACGATCATCCTTATCGCGCTTCTGGGCGTCCTGGCCCAGATGGTCTATCAGTCCGCCGACCCCACCCCCGAAGCAGCAGCACCGGAATCCTATCTCCCCGAGGCGGAAAACGACCTGATGTACAGCTTTGTAGGCGACGAATGGAGCGACCTGGACGAGGAGGACGCGGCCGCCCTCTCCGAAGCCGGCCAGGATCTGGCCGTCCAGCTGGAGGACAGCTACGGGTATTGGGACGGAGGTGAATATTACATCAGCGGGGACGATTACGGCCTCTTTGTCTCCCTGTGGAACGACTCCCTGGTGACCCTGTGCAAGGAAGCGGCCGGCGGCGACCAGGATGCCCTGGACCAGTGGGAGACGATCGTCAGCGACCTGCGTGCCCTCTCGGCGGAAAGCTACCAAACCCTGGAATCCTACGATCTGGACAGCATGAATGTGGACATTGTCATCTCCGGGCAGGAGGATATGGACCTTTATCTTATTGTCTCCAATGGAGAGATCACCTACGACTATACCCGGGATGGGGCCTTGTAGCCATCCTGCAAAAGAGGGGGAGCCGGCATCCGGCTCCCCCTCTTTTATGGTGCAGCGTCAACAGAGGATCGGCTGCAGCTGCTGGCCGTCCAGGGCCGCAAGAACCGCCTCTTCGATGAGGGAAAAATTCGCCACCACCGAACGGGGCTTCTTCCTGGGCGCATCCTGCCCCATGGGGACAAAGTACAGGTTCCGGCAGTTCAGCAGCTGGCCGATGTTCCGCCCGGCGGCCCCCAGGGCGTCGTTGGTGGAAACGGCCAGCACCACCGGCTTCTCGTTTCGAAGATGGGCCTTCACCGCCATGGTGACCGGCGTATCGGTGATGCCGTTTGCCAATTTGCCCAGGGTATTGCCGGTACAGGGTGCCACCACCACCACGTCCAGCAGGTTCTGGGGGCCGATGGGCTCGGCGCCGTCGATGGTCAGGATGGGCGGCCTGCCGGCGGCCTTTTCCGCCCGCTGAAGCCACTGGGACGCCGGGCCGAAGCGGGTATCGGTGGAAGCGGCAAAGGTGGAAAAGATGGGATACAGGTCGTACCCCTTCTCCCCCAGCTTTTCCAGCTGGGGCATCACCTGGCCGAATGTACAAAAGGATCCGCAGAAGGCAAAGCCCACTCTGATCCGTTGGTTCTCCATATTATCTCCCTCTTTCCGCGATGATATTCAGGATGGTGTCCTTGATGATCTCCGCCGCCGTAATGGGGGCCGCTTTTCCCGGCAGAGAAAGAGCCCATACCGCCCGAATCCCCAGCCGGGCCGCGGTGGTGAAATCCACCCCGCCCGGTTTGGACGCAAGATCGATGACCAGGCAGTCCTGGGACAGGCGGGAAAGCCGTTCCTCCCCCAGTACGGCAGCGGGGATGGTGTTGAAGAGCACTTGGGCGCTGGGGAGAACATCGTCCAGTGCCTCCAGGGAAACGGCCCGGCAGCCGGCAATCTCCGCCCAGGCAAGGGCGTCGTGCCGCCGGGCCGCCACCGTCACCTGGGCCCCCAGGCCCCGCAGGTCCTGGGCCAGCATCCGCGCCACCCGGCCGTAACCGGTAATCAGGCACCGGCAGCCAAACAAGGTAACCGGCAGTTCCTCCATGGCGATGGCAATGGCGCCTTCGGCGGTGGGAATGGTGTTCATCACCGCCATCTCCTCCCGCTGGAGGTAATCCTCCACCGGGCAGCCCTTTTGGGCCAGGCGCTCGCGGAGAGCGGGCGAAACCTTTCCTCCCAGGACCAGAGTGCCCGGCCGCAGGGAATGGACCAGCTTCTCCAGGGTCGCCTGCCGGCGGTCCATGGGGGTGTTGACGGTAAGGCCGTCGGCGCTCACCGGCAAGGGCAGGATGACGCCATCCATCTCCCCCAGTTGTTCCAGGCTTCCGCCCATAGACACCGAGGGAGGCAGTTCCTCTCCCAGCAGAAAAGCGGTGACCTGGTATCCCCGTCCCGCCAGGCGGCCGGCCAGGTACCGCTGGCGCAGATCGCCTCCCACAACGCCGAACCTGCGAATCTCTTCCACAACCAATCCCCTCCCAATATGCTTTTCTTCTTATCCTATGGCGCAGGGGGGAAAGGGGTTCCCGGCAGGCCGCCTTCGGCGGCCCCTGCCGTATGCGGGGCCGCTCCGCCCCTTCTAACCTCTTTACAGAGGCTCACGCGGGTGGGTGGGAATTGGTGGTCTCTGCGAGACGAACGTGTGAGCGGCTGCGCCGCTACTACCGTGGCCGGGCTCCGCCCAGCCCTTCCGACGGGGGCGCTCCGCGCCCCGCGCCCCCAGGGTGACTCTTTCTATGGAGAAAGAGTCACCAGAAAGCCAGGCGGGGGCATCCCCCTAAAGACCCCCAAGCAACCCG
>CAJFKV010000039.1 GCA_904387055.1 Candidatus Heteroruminococcus faecigallinarum
GAGCCGAACATTGGCGTGCGTCGGAGCCGAACGACTATGGGCGACCGCTGCACTCCCGAGCCGACGATGTTCAGCGTACCGGGAGGTACGCCGGTCGGCGGGGGGGCGGCGGGGGATTTCCCCCGCCTGGCTTTCTGGGAACTCTTTCTCCACAGAAAGAGTTCCCCTGGGGGCCCGGGGGGCGGAGCGCCCCCGTTACGGGAGGGCCGGGCGCAGCCCGGCCACGGGAGAGGGCGGCGAAGCCGCCCGTCCCTCGTTCTCGGCAGAGGGCCATCGATTCCCACCCGCCCGCGAGAACCTCTGCGAAGAGGTCAAAAGGCCCGCGCGGCAGAAGGCCCGCTTGTAATTTTTCCCCATTCATACTATACTGAAGGTATCCTGTAAATGTGTGGAGGGATCCGATCTATGACCATCCAAAACGCCTTGGTGCTCAGCCGCCGGGAGCTGGCCCCCGGCATCGTTGACTACCAAGTTTCCTGCCCGGAGCTGGCGGCCCAGGCATTGCCCGGCCAGTTTGTCCACATCCGGGTTCCCGGGTACACGCTGCGCCGGCCCATCTCCATCTGCCGGATCGACAAAGCCGCCGGAACCATCCGCCTGGTGATGGAGGTGCGGGGGGAAGGCACCGCCATCCTCTCCCAGGTGGAGGAGGGGGGCGCCCTGGATCTGCTGGGCCCCCTGGGCAACGGCTTCTCCCTGCCGGCGCCCGGGGCCAAGGTGATCGTGGTGGGCGGCGGCATCGGTGTGCCGCCCCTGCTGGAGGTGGCCGCCCGGTTTGGGAAAGACGCCACCGCCTGCCTGGGCTTCCGGGGAGCCGGGAACCTGATCCTGGGGGAGGACTTCTCCGCCACTGGGGCGGCGGTCCGCCTGGCCACCGACGACGGGTCCCTGGGCCACCACGGCCTGGTGACCGACCTGCTGAAGGAGCGGCTGGAAGAAGCCCCGGCCCAGCTGATCTGCGCCTGCGGCCCCGGGCCGATGCTCCGGGGAGTGGCGGCGCTGGCGGCGGAATACGGCGTTCCCTGCCAGGTGTCCCTGGAAGAGCGGATGGCCTGCGGGGTGGGGGCCTGCCTGGGCTGTGCCGTAGCGGTGCGCACCCCGGACGGGTCCGCCGCTTACCGCCATGTGTGCAAAGACGGGCCGGTTTTCCCGGCAGAGGAGGTGTTCTTCTAATGGCAAAGCTTGCGGTTACGGTGGCAGGCGTCACCTTCAAGAACCCGGTGATCACCGCCTCCGGGTGTTATGGCTTCGGGCGGGATTACGAGGAGCTGTATCCCATCTCCGCCCTGGGGGGGATCTCCCTCAAGGGGATGACCATGCCGGGCCGGCCGGGCAATCCCCCTTCCCGCATCGCCGAAACCCCCGGCGGCATGCTCAATTCGGTGGGGCTGCAAAACCCCGGCCCGGAGGCCTTTATGGAGAAGGACTATGCCTATCTCCGCCAGCAGGACACGGTCCTCATTGCCAACATCGCCGGCAGCACCGAGGAAGCCTACTGCCAGATTGCCTCCTACTTTGACAAGACGGGGATCGACATGCTGGAGCTTAATATCTCCTGCCCCAACGTGCGCCAGGGGGGCGTGGCCTTCGGCACCGATCCCAAGATGGTGGAGAAGATTGTGGGGATGGTCCGCCGCAGCACCACCAAGCCCCTGATGGTGAAGCTCTCCCCCAATGTGACCGACATCACCGAGACCGCCCGCGCCGCCGAGGCCGCGGGGGCCGACGCCCTCTCCCTCATCAACACCCTCACCGGCATGCGGATCGACATCCGCACCCGCCGGCCCATCCTCCACAACAACACGGGGGGGCTGTCCGGCCCGGCGGTCTTCCCGGTGGCGGTGCGGATGGTGTGGCAGGTGGCAAACGCCGTCCGGCTGCCGGTGGTGGGCCTGGGCGGCATCGCCCGCTGGCAGGACGCCGTGGAGATGATGATGGCGGGGGCCCGGGCCGTCCAGGTGGGGACCGCCCTCTTTGGAAACCCCATGGCCCCGGTAGAGATCGTCCAGGGGATGGATGCCTGGCTGGACAGCCAGGGAATCCGGGATGTAAACGAGATTGTGGGCTCGGTGAAGCCCTGGTAAACCCATAACGACCCAGACGGGAAAGGAGACCGCCCTATGACCACCGTATATTTTGTCCGCCACGGGGAGACAACCGCCAATGCCAGCCGTATTTTCCAGGGCATCAGCGATTTCCCCCTCTCCCCCAAAGGGATTGCCCAGGGCAAGCTGCTCCAGAAACGGTTTGCCCAGGTGCCGTACGACCATATCTTTTCCAGTCCCCTGAGCCGGGCGGTGGATACTGCCAAGATCCTCAACGAGGGGCATCCCTGCTCGGTGGAGATCCTCCCCATCCTGATTGAAGTTGACGGCGGCGTGCTGGAGGGGGAGCCCTTTGCCACCATGGCGGAGCGGTTCCCCAAGCAGCTGGACCTCTACGAAAACCACCATCTGGACTTTGTGGGCGAAGGAGCTACCGACGGAGGCGTCCGGGGCGCGTGGGAACGGGTGCAGCAGATCTGCCGGATGCTGCCGGAGCAGTACCCGGAGCAGACGGTTGTCCTGGTGGCCCATGGGGCGGTGCTCCGCTCCTTCAACTGCTTTATTCAGGGCTTCCCCTTTGAGAAGCTGCCGGAGGTGCCCTGGGGGGACAATACCTGCGTCACCTGCGTCCGCCTCTTCCCGGACCGAAAGCCGGAACCGGTCTACATCAACGACGCCTCCCATGTGACCAGCGACCTGGCCACCAAGGACGTGTGGTAAAGGAGGAAGGGCCATGAAGATTCTGGCTGTGGATCTGGGGGATGCCCGCACCGGCCTCGCCTGCTGTGACCGGGGGGAGCTGATCGCCTCCCCCGTGGGCACCATCCAGGAACGGCGGCAGGAAGCCATCCTGGAGCAGGTGGCCGCCGCCGCCCGGGAGCAGAAGGCGGAGGAGATTGTGGTGGGCCATCCGGTGAATATGAACGGGACCCTGGGCCCCCGCAGCGCTCTCTGCCGGGAATTTGCCCAGCGGCTGGCGGGGCTGGTGAAGGTGCCGGTCCGCCTGTGGGATGAGCGGGGCACCACCGTTACCGCCATCGGGTATCTGAACCAGACCAATACCCGGGGCAAGAAGCGCAAGGCGGTGGTGGACACGGTGGCCGCCACCATTATTCTGGAAAATTACCTGGCTTACCGGCGCAACCATCCCCAGGACGATCCCCTGGAGGCGGTGGCGCCCTGGGTCGAGGAGGAACCATCCAAGGAGGAAACACCATGAGCTATGAGGAGAGGACCACCCATCAGGAACGGGTATATGCCGGGCGGATCTTGAACCTGCGCCGGGACCAGGTCCTTCTGCCCGACGGGCGGCCCACCACCCGGGAGGTGGTGGAACACCCCGGCGGGGTGAGCATCCTGGCCCTGGAGGAGGACGGCACGGTGCTGCTGGTGCGCCAGTACCGGTATCCGTACCGGCAGGAGCTGCTGGAGATCCCCGCCGGCAAGCGGGAACCGGGGGAGGACCCGGAAGCCTGCGGCCGCCGGGAGCTGGAGGAGGAGACCGGCCGGGTGGCGGACCAGTTTACCCTGCTGGCCACCCTCTATCCCACCCCCGCCTACTGTACCGAGGTCATCTATGTCTACCTGGCCACCGGCCTCCACAAGACCCGGCAGCATCTGGACGAGGGGGAGTTTTTGTCGGTAGTGGAGATGCCCCTGGAGGAAGCTGTCTCCCTGGCGGTGGAGGGAAAGCTGCCCGATGCCAAAACCCAGATTGCCCTTCTGAAGTACGACGCCCTTCGCCGCCGCAACCAGCTGCCGGAAAGGGGGGCTTGACCCATGGATCAAGGACTGATCGACCGGATCAATTTCCTGGCCCGGAAAAGCCGGGCCGAGGGCCTCACCCAGGAGGAGCGCCAGGAGCAGCAGCGCCTGCGCCGCCAGTACATCGACGCCTATAAAAAGGGCCTGGTCCTGGCGCTGGAGGATCTGGCCCGCCAGACGCAGAAGGCGGGCCCCAAGGGCCCGGTTTCCTAGGCACAAATCAAAGGTTTCAAGGGACGCTTGGGGAAAGCGTCCCTTTTTTGAACCCGTTCCCCGGCGGGCCGCCTGTGCCTGCCGGGGAATTTTCCAGCCTCAGGACGGGAGAAAGGCAGTATCGACTATGGGGGCGTCCTGCTGTCGCCACCCCACCGGCCCTGGGGGGGAATGGGGCGGGCTTTACAAAAATTTTATCCGGGAGGGAAAAGATATCTTGCCCGAACCATCGGAAAAGCCTGATGAAAAGGAGATTTCTGGGAGATTGGCGGGGGAAACGGCAATCTCCCGGCGGCTTACAAAAACTTTATGGATCCTCCAGTGGCGATTTTACATCTCCCCGGTATAATCGTCCTTGCAATATGCAAAGAAGATTTTGAGGAGGAACAACATGAACAATCTTTTCAAACGGTTGGGCGCCATTTCCTGCGCCGCCGCTCTGGCCCTCTCGATGACCGCCTGCGGCGGTACGGCTTCTTCCGCCGCCAGCGAGAGCGCTCCCGCCAGCAGCCAGGCCGCCTCGTCCCAGGAGACGGCAACCCAGCCCACCGCCGGCAAGACCCCCAAGTATGTCTTCCTGTTTATCGGCGACGGGATGAGCTATCCCCAGATCCAGTCCACGTCCGACTATCTGGGCGCCCTCAACGATGAGGACTACTGGCAGGCCCAGCCCAGCCTGGACGACAACCAGGGAGCGATCCTGGACGGCCCGGAATACCTGAACTTCATGAACTTCCCGGTTGCGGGCTCCGCCGTCACCTACGATTCCAACTCCTTCGCTCCCGACTCGGCCTCCACCGCCACCTCCATCTCCACCGGCCATAAGACCTATTCCGGGTCGATCAACGTGGACGAGACCGGCACGGTGGAGTATGAGACCATTGCCGAGCAGCTGAAGGCCCAGAAGGGCTTCGAGATCGGCGTCATCACCTCGGTCAACCTGAACCACGCCACCCCCGCCGCCTTCTATGCCCATCAGGCCAGCCGGAACGACTACTACGACATCGGCGTGGAGCTGGTGGAGTCGGATTTTGACTACTTTGCCGGCGGCGGGCTGCTGGATCCCACCGGCGCCGAGGAGGATCAGCCCGACCTGTACGCCATGGCCCAGGAGGCCGGCTACACGGTGGCCAGAACCCAGGCCGAGGCCGAGGCGGTAACCACCGACACCGAGAAGGCCATCCTCATCGACGAGCACCTGGCCGACAGCGACGCCATGGCCTACGAGCTGGACCGGACCGAGGACATGTGGTCCCTGGCCGACTATGTGGAGAAGGGCATCGAGGTGCTGAACAACGACACCGGCTTCTTCCTCATGTGCGAGGGCGGCAAGATCGACTGGGCCTGCCACGCCAATGACGCCGCCTCCACCATCCACGACACCCAGGCCCTGGCCGACGCGGTGCAGGTGGCCATCGACTTTGCCCAGGAGCATCCCGACGAGACCCTCATTGTGGTCACCGGCGACCACGAGACCGGCGGCTTGACCATCGGCTTTGCCGGCACCGACTACGACACCTACCTGGATCTGCTGGAGAGCCAGAAGATTTCCTTTGCCAAGTACGACAGCGACTATGTGGCTGCCTACAAGGAGAACAAGACTCCCTTCGAGGAGGTCCTGGTGGACATCGAGGAGCTCTTCGGGCTGAAGGCCCAGGGCGAAGAGGGGGACAAGCTGGTCCTCACCGACTACGAGATGGAGCAGCTGCGGGCCGCCTACGAGAAGAGTGTCAACGGTACCGCCGCCAGCCAGTATGAGCAGGAGGAGTATGTGCTCTACGGCACCTACGAGCCCCTGAGCGTCACCATCACCCACATCATCAACAACAAATCCGGCATCTCCTTCACCTCTTACAGCCACACCGGCCTGCCGGTAGCGGTGCTGGCCCAGGGTGCCGGCAGCGAAGTCTTCGAAGGCTACTACGACAATACCCAGATCTACGAGAAGATGGCCGGGCTGCTGGGCATCGCCTAATCTCCCCCGCCCCTTTCCGGAATCTGCGCCCGCCCCGGTCCTCCTGGGACCGGGGCGGGCGGCTGTACAAAAAAGGAGGCTCTGTATATGAATCGGATATTGGGAATCTCGTGCCTGTTTGACCTGGGGGCTGCGGCCCTGGGAGCGGCAGCCATGGCCTGGTCGCAGGCCGGGCTGCTGATCCCGGCGGCCGGCCTGCTCCTCGCCGGGATGGGATATGGCTTTGCCCGGTTCCGCTGCCCCTGCTGCGGCCGTTTTTCGGGACCGGTGCAGTACCGGCCCGGCCGCTTTTGTTCCTATTGCGGCGCCTTTCTGGACGATTCCGCCGAGGGAAGCTCCTCCGCCCCATCCCAACCCCGAGAAAAGGAGTACCAAGCCCTATGAAACAGTTCTTTTCCCCCCAGTCCCTCCGCTACCAGGCGCCGGTGCTGGTCTGCATCGCCGCCATCCTGATCCTGCTCCTGCTGCCCACCGGCTTTGAAGGCGCGCTGGTGTATCAGGAGGCGGAGCGGTGCACCGCCCGGGTGCTGGAGGTGGACAACTCCACCATCATCGATACCGGCCTGGTCCGTTCCGGCGAGCAGCGCTGCCGGCTGGAGCTGCTGGACGGGGCCTTCCGGGGACAGACGGTCACCGGTATCAATATGCTCAACGGCTCCCTGGAGCAGGACAAAATCTTTGCCCCGGGGGACAAGGCCCAGGTGGTGGTGAGCCACGACGGGGATACCATCACCAATGTGACCATGACCGACCATTACCGCCTGGGATGGGAGGCTCTGCTGGCGGCGGGCTATGTCCTGCTCCTGATCCTCTTTGCCGGCCGCACCGGCGTGCGGGCCATCGCCTCATTTGCGATGACGGTTCTCGCCCTGTGGAAGGTGCTGGTTCCCCTCTACCTGAAGGGGTGGAACCCCATCTGGGTGGGCCTGGGCATTACCCTGTTCCTGACGGTGATGGTGATCTCCCTGGTGTACGGCTTTGACCGGCGGTGCTGCGCGGCGGTGTCCGGATCCTTCCTGGGGATCCTGGTCACCTGCGTGCTGGGGATCCTCTTTACCGACCTGTTCCAGATCCACGGGGCGGTGATGTCCTATTCGGAGAGCCTGCTCTATTCCGGCTACTCCCACCTGAGCCTGACACAGATCTACATGGCCAGCGTCTTTATTGGGGCGGCGGGGGCAATGATGGACCTGTCGGTGGACATTACCAGCGGCGTCTACGAGGTGGTGTGCAAGCGGCCGGACATCTCCCCCCGGGAGGCAATCCGCAGCGGCATGCGGATCGGCCAGGCAGCTATGGGGACGATGACCACCACCCTGCTGCTGGCCTATTCCGGCGGCTACCTGAGTCTGCTGATGGTCTTTATGGCCCAGGGAACCCCGGTGCTCCACATCCTCAACTACAAATATGTCTCCAGCGAGATCATCCATACCCTGGTGGGCAGCTTCGGGCTGGTGACGGTGGCCCCCTTCACGGCAGTGATGAGCGGCCTGGTCCTCACCTGGGTCCGCCGCCCCCAAAAGGCAGAGACGGCGGACTGTGCCGCGGATGCCGCCGGGGAGGGAACCCCTCTCCCCCAGGGAGGGGAATAGGCCCTGGAGGGGGAAGGGGAGGCTCCCTTTTTTCAGCGGACCGCGTTTTACAAAACCTTTGTGTTTTATTCACAAGCGGGTAACATCTGCCGCCGGAATTTGATTATAATAAAAAATGTACCAAGAAGGATGTGTCCGCAAGCATCCGGTACAACGAATACTACCCTCCTCAGAAACACACCTCAGCTCAAAAGGCCGGTACCCAGTCGTACCGGCCTCCCTTTTTGTCCAAGAGAAAAAAGCGGCGTCCAGAGGGGATGTTCCCCCTTTGGACGCCCCTTTTGCAGCAGCTACTGGAGCAGCTGGTTCATATCGGCCTGGTAGGTGGTGGTCAGGGACTGGAAGCGGATCTCCCCGTCCGCCTGGGTGACCGCCAGCTCCCGGGTGCTCACCGGGCCCACCACGCCCAGGTCGCTTTGCTCGGTCTCGGTAAAGTCCATGTAATTGTCAAAGACAATGACCGTTTGGTCCCCGTCCTCCCGCAGCTCGGTTACCCGCACCTGGCTGGGGGTGGGATTGCCCAGGCCGCTGAGGAGATAGCTCTCGGTCACCGCCTGGTACATGGTCCCGCTGCGCAGGGTGTCGGTCGATACGTCGAAATACTGCTGGACGAAGGGCTCCAGCTCGTCCCCGGGGATCAGCAGGCTGCCGTCCACCTGGCGGAATCCCTCGGGAATGGGCATCTTTCCTTCTCCCTGATAGTTGGCCATGACAAAGAAGGTGACGAATTCGTCCGGCTGGATCTCCTCCGGGGAGGCAAAGTCCTCCATCCGGGCCACGGAGGTTTGGGCCAGCAGCTCCTCCGCCGATTCCTCGGTGAGGGCGGCGTCTTCCTCTTCCTCCGATTCGCCGCTGCTGCCGTCTTCCTCCGGCTGGATCTCCTGAGGATCGTCCGATCCCTCCGGGGCGTCCTCTTCCTGGGAGGCGGAGACCCCCTGGGAGAGGTTCTGATTGCGCTCCAGCTGATCCACCTGGCGGGGAGCGCAGGCCGCCAGCAGCAGGCAGGCCGCCAGCAGCGCGGCCAGCCGTAGTCCGTTGTTTTTCATCTTTCTGTCGTCGCCCCGCCCCCGCGGGCAGGGCCGCTCCTTTCCCGTGCAGATGGCTTTTCTACCTTTAAGTATCGGCCATCGGGAGGATTTTGTCAAGAAGGCAGGGAAGCTGTCGTGCGTTTTCCGAAAAAGGGGAACGGGCGGCCGTGGCCTCCCCGGGCCGAGATCCGGCGTTTTCCATGGGAAAATCCCCAAAAGGCTTGCAAAAATGCCTGGTTTCCCTATAATGAAAGCCATGAGGTGACCAAACAATGAATCCAATTTTTAGTAATTCCAACCAAACGACTTCCTGGACCTCCTGGCTCAAGTCCGTTGTAACCCAGCGCCCCTTCCTCTGCTGCCTGGGGATGCTGCTGTGGAGCGAGTGCGTCTTCCGGGTGTTTGTCCTGGGGAAGCTGTGGGGCATCGGGCTGCTGTATATTTTTCTCTTCTCGGCGGCGGCCGCCTGGCTCTGCCAGCTGGTGTCCTCCCTGCTGCCGCCCCGGGCCGCCTGGTGGTGGGGGCTGCTGTGGCAGCTGGCGGGGCTGGTGCTCTACGGGTCCCAGCTGGTGTACAACAAGATCTTTCACACCTATTACACCATCTTTTCCGCCGCCAATGGAGGCGCGGCCTTCCAGTTCTGGACGGTGATCCTCCAGGCTGTGGCGGCCAGCGCCCTTCCCCTGGCCCTGCTCCTGCTGCCCACCGCCGGTTACCTGTGGAAGATGCGGCCCCGCCACTGTGTCCGCGGGGGATGGCGGGGGGCGGCCGCGGCCCTGGCGGGGGCGGTCCTCTTCCATCTGCTGGCGGTGGGGGCGACCTTTGTGACCGGGCGGGGGTCCTTTTCCCCCTACGATCTGTACTTTGACACCGCCGCCATCAACTACTCGGTGGACCGGCTGGGGTTGCTGACCACCATGCGCCTGGACGGCCAGCGGCTGGCGACCGGCTTCCGCTCCAAGCTGGTGGAGGAGCCGGCTCAGCCGGCACAGGCCCCGGCGGAGGAGACGGCCGACTATGCGCCCAACGTCCTGGCCATCGATTTTGATGCCCTGATGGAAACCGAAACCGACGAGCTGGTCCTCCAGCTGCATCAGGTGTTCAGCACCGCCCAGCCTACCTACCAAAACGAGAAGACGGGGCTTTTTGAAGGGGACAACCTGATCTTCCTGGTGGGGGAATCCTTCTCCGGCCTGGCGGTGGACGAGGAACTGACCCCCACCCTCTACAAGATGTCCCAGGAGGGGTTCCGGTTTACCAACTTTTATGTGCCCATCTGGGGCACCAGCACCACCGACGGGGAGTACGTCACCTGCCAGGGGCTGCTTCCCAAGCAGGGGGTGTGGGCCATGTACCAGTCGGCCCAGAACGACCTTCCCTTCGCCCTGGGCAACCAGTTCCGGGCGCTGGGCTATACCACCAACGCCTACCACAACCACTCTTATGACTACTACCATCGGGAACTGTCCCACCCCAATATGGGCTACCGGTACCAGGGGCTGGGCAACGGCCTGCTGGTGACCCCCACCTGGCCGGAATCGGACCTGGAGATGATGGAGCTCACCATTCCCCAGTACATCGACCAGGTGCCCTTCCACACCTACTACATGACGGTGAGCGGCCACATGGAGTACAATTTCTTCGGCAACAACATGGCCATGAAGAACCAGGCCCTGGTGGAGGATCTGCCCTACTCCGACGAGGCCAAGGCCTACCTGGCCTGCAACATCGAGCTGGACCGGGCCATGGAGAAGCTGCTGGATGCCCTGGAGGAGGCCGGCCTGGCCGAGACCACCGTCATCTCCCTCAGCCCCGACCATTACCCCTATGGCCTGCCCGTCTCCGCCCTCAACGAGCTGTGGGGGCACGAGGTGGAGCAGAATTTTGAACTCTTCAAGACCACCTGGATCCTCTACAAGAAGGGGATGACCCCCGAGACGGTGGACAAGCCCTGCTCCAGCCTGGATGTGCTGCCCACCCTTTCCAACCTGTTCGGCCTGCCCTACGATTCCCGCCTGCTCATGGGCAGCGACGTGTTCTCCACGGCCGACCCCCTGGTGATCTTTGAAAATCGCAGCTGGATTACCGACAAGGCCATGTACAACGCCTCCACCGGCGAGGTGATCCCCACCGCCGGGGAGGAGGTTTCCCAGGAGTATGTGGACCAGATCAACCGGCAGGTGAGCAACAAGTTTGTTCTCTCCGCCCAGATTCTGGACACCGACTATTATGCCAAGGTGGTTCCCGGCGCGGCCCAGCGGCGGGAGACGAGCCTGGCCCTCCAGCTCCAGGCCCAGCAGGACGCCCAGGCGCTGGCGGCTGCCCAGCCGGCGGAGGAACCGGCGGCCCTGTCGGAAGCGGCGGAAAGCTCCCAGGAGGCACCGCCGCTGGAAGAGGACGCGGCATCCCACTGAGGGCCGCGGCCCTGTGGACGGGGGTTTTCCCGTCCCCCCGCGTGGGGGATGGGAAAACTCCCGTCTGTCCCATCGCCGGGAAGGGGCGACAGCCTCGACTCTTTTGTGGAAAAACGCCCCGCCAAGGCCGCCGCAGGCAGGGAGGGACCCTTGGGAAAGGGGGAGGATCGACGGCTTCCCGGTGCTTGGGCAAGGCCATTTTCCCAAGGGAAAGGAGACGAGACCCTGCTGTTTTACACAATCCTTACAATTTCCGCAAAAAGCCTTGCGAAGGGGTCGGATATTCTGGTATGATAGAGAAAACGGGTGAAGGAGGGGGAAGCATGCAGCGGCACGAGGAGCGTTGCGCTTCCTTTTTTCGATTCCCGAGGGGCGGGCAGGAAAAACAGCTTCGTTGTTTCCTTTTTGGATGAGAAACAGCGGGGCCTTTCTTTTTGTTTTGCCCTTGTGCTTGTGTGACCGATCGTGAGGAGGAGTTTTTATGAGTCGACAAACCAAGCAGTCCATCCCCGACGAGGGAATTTTTGACGTGCGCCAGCTGGGGACCGGCAAGGCCCTGATACTGGGCCTGCAGCATACCTTTGCCATGTTCGGCGCCACGGTGCTGGTGCCGCTGCTCACCGGCCTGGACGTGTCCACTACCCTGCTTTGCGCCGGGCTGGGCACCCTGCTGTTCCATCTTATCACCAAGGGAAAGGTGCCCGCCTTCCTGGGGTCGTCCTTCGCCTTCCTGGGGGGGTATGGAATCGTGGCCCCCATGCTTACCGACAGCGCCGGCAACCTTACCGCCAACCTGGAGATGCTTCCCTACGCCTCCGGTGGCGTGGTGTTTGCCGGGCTGCTCTATCTGCTGATGAGCGCGCTGATTACCGTCTTTGGGGTAAGAAAGATCATGCGCCTCTTCCCGCCGGTGGTGACGGGGCCCATCATCATCTCCATCGGCCTGATCCTGGCCCCCAGCGCCATCTCCAACTGTGCCCAGAACTGGCTGCTGGCGGTCATCGCCTTGGGAACGGTGGTGATCTGCAACATCTGGGGAAAAGGGATGGTGAAGATCCTCCCCATCCTCATCGGGGTAATCGTTTCCTACCTTGCCGCCCTGGTGATGGGAGAGGTAGACTTCGCCGCCATCCAGCAGGCAGCTTGGTTTGGCGTCCCCATCCATGCCTCGGCCATGGCCAAGTTTGATCTGTCGGCCATCCTGACCATCATGCCCATCGCCCTGGCCACCATGATGGAGCACATTGGGGATATCGCCGCCATCAGCGCCACCACCGGCAAGAATTATATCCGGGACCCCGGCCTCAACCGCACCCTCCTGGGAGACGGCCTTGCTACCTCCATGGCAGGTATTCTGGGCGGCCCTGCCAACACTACCTACGGAGAGAATACCGGCGTGCTGGCCCTGACCCGCATCTACGATCCCCGGGTCATGCGGATTGCCGCCTGTTTTGCCATCCTCCTCAGCCTGTCCCCCAAGTTTGGCGCGGCCATCAACACCATCCCCTCGGCCATTGTGGGCGGTATCTCCTTCATCCTGTACGGCATGATCTCGGCCATCGGCGTGCGGAATGTGGTGGAAAACCAGGTGGACTTTACCAACAGCCGCAACCTGATTATCGCGGCGGTGATCCTGGTGAGCGCCCTGGGCTTTAACAGCCTGGGCGGCGTTTCTTTCCAGGTGGCGGGAACCACCATCAGCCTGTCCGGGCTGGCCATCGCCGCCATTCTGGGCATCCTGCTCAACGCCATCATCCCCGGCAACGATTACGAGTTTGACAACACCGAGCGGGGCGAGAGCTCCCTGGATATGCGGATCTAAGGAGAAAAAAGGCCCCGTTTGAGCGGGGCCTTTTCGGTTGCAGGTGTCTTTGGCGGCCGGAAGCTGGAAGGACAAACGGACAATGGAAAGGAGAATCCCATGAAGGAGTTGAGAAAAACTTGCCGGATCGGGGTGGTGCAGGCCGCTCCGGTGCTGTTTGACAAGGAGGCCTCCACCCGGAAGATGGTGGACTATATCCGCCGGGCAGCCCAGGAGGGGGCGGAGCTGATCGTCTTTCCCGAGCTGGCCATCCCCGGGTATCCCTACGGGATGACCTTCGGGTTTACGGTGGGCGCCCGACAGGAGGAGGGACGGAAGGACTGGAAGCGGTATTCCGACAATTCCATCCTGGTGCCGGGAAAGGAAACCAGGCTGCTGGCCCAGGCGGCCCGGGAGGCGGGGGCCTGGGTGAGCATCGGTGTCTCGGAGAGGGATGCTGTCACCGCGACCCTCTACAATTCCAACCTGATCTTTTCCCCCAGCGGAGAGCTGGCGGCGGTCCACCGGAAGATCAAGCCCACCGGCGCCGAGCGGGTGGTGTGGGGGGACGGCAACCGCCACTTTTTCCCGGTGGTGGAGACCCCCTGGGGGCCGATGGGGAGCCTCATCTGCTGGGAGAGCTATATGCCCCTGGCCCGGGTGGCCCTCTATGAAAAGGGGATCACCCTCTACCTGGCGCCCAACACCAACGACAACGAGGAGTGGCAGGCGACCATCCGTCACATCGCCATCGAGGGCCACTGCTATGTGGTGAACAGCGACCTGTTCTTTACCCGGGACCATTACCCGGAGAACCTCCACTGCCCCCAGGAGATTGCCCGCCTGCCCCAGATTGTCTGCCGGGGCGGCAGCTGCGTGGTGGACCCCTACGGGCACTATGCCGCCGAGCCCCTGTGGGACCGGGAGGGGATCCTCTACGCCGATCTGGAGATGGACAAGGTGCCGATGAGCCGGATGGAATTTGACGTGTGCGGCCATTACTCCCGGCCGGATCTTCTGCACCTGGCGGTTGCTCCCGAGCCGGAGGAGGGCCGGGAAGGATGACGGCGACCCGGCCGGAAGGGAAAAAGGACCAATGGAAAAGGGGCCCGGAACCGTACGGTTCCGGGCCCCTTCGGCTAGGGGATGCATGTCTTACAGGAAACGGAAGGTGTCGTAGACGACCGACAGCTGGCTGGGGTACTCGTTCATCACGTCGTAATCGGCGGTTCCCTCGGCAAAGGGATTGGACTGGAGGGTGTTCATCACCACCACCCGACCGTCGTCGGAGGTGCCCAGCTCCACCCCCAGGGGGCCGCCTTCGGCCTGCACCTGCTCCCAAACGGCGGTGCTCATCTCCTCAAAGGAGAGGACGTGGGCGTCTCCCGTCTCACCAACGTAGTAGAAGCTGACGGTGGAGATGGTTTCCCCGTAGGCTTCCCGCTGGCTGGTCTCCTGCCGCATGTGCCCATCCAGCAGGGAGGGAAGGGTAACCGCAAAGCCCAGCTCCTGGCTTTCAAAGGGGACCCCCGCCGGCTCCTCCTCGACCTCGGCGGCCTCCTCCGAGCTGGACTCTTCTTCCGCGGCGGCGGCCGAGGAGGAAGGGGCGGAAGATTCCTCGGTTAGGACGACCCTTTGGCTGCAGGCGGTAAAGGCGACGCTGAGGGCGACCAGTGCGCCCATCAGGCAGAGTTTCCATCGTTGGCTGGTCATGATGCTCACTCCTTTTTGTTTTATGGAAAAGTGGAGAGGACGCTCCCTATATTAAAATAGTGCTCATTGAAGCCCGAAATCTTGCATCCCGGCAAAAAAAGAAGGGAGAGAAAGATTCCGGATAAAACATATGTTTGCTTTTAAAGAAGGAGTATGGTATAATAATGGCAAAGCCGGCCCAGAAGGCCGGCAGGCGGGCGGATAGGCCCCCGAGGTTCCTCTTGTATCGGCAACCGGCGCTGCTCCCGTTGGGATGCGGCCCCGCGGTAGAATCAATCTGCAAAGGACTGTAAGTGGCCGGACAGCGGCCGGCGGACCAGGGAAAGGATGTTGTGGAGATGGAAAAATTAAGCCCAAAGGCGGCGCGGATTCTGGAATATCTGAGCGACCGGGCGGGGGACGGGGTGCCTCCTTCGGTGCGGGAGATCTGCGCGGCGCTGCAGATCAAGTCCACCTCCACCGTCCACAAGTACCTGGGAGAGCTGCAGGAAAAGGGGTATATCTCCAAGGATGCCGGCCTGAACCGGTCGATCCGGATGGAGGGGGATTCGGCGGTGCGGGTGCCGTTGGTGGGCACCGTGACTGCCGGCCACCCCATCCTGGCAGTGGAGCAGATTGAGGGGTACCTTCCCTACCGGGGCCGGATGCGCTCCGGGGACAGGCTCTTTGCCCTTCGGGTACGGGGAGACAGCATGATCGATGCGGGGATCCTCAGCGGGGACATTGTGGTGGTTCGGCAGACCACCACCGCGGAAAACGGGGAGATTGTGGTGGCCATGATCGACGACGAAGCCACCGTCAAGCGGTTTTACAAGGAGAACGGCATCTATCGCCTCCAGCCGGAAAACCTGACCATGCACCCCATCTATGTGGACGAGGTGACCATCCTGGGAAAGGTCATCGGCGTTATGCGGTTTTATGAGTAACAAAATAATGGGCTGCCTTCCAGGAAGGCAGCCCATTATTTTTATAAATAGAAATTTCCCCAATAGAAATTATATAATTATAGAATTCATAATTGTTGGAAATTAGAATATACAGAAATTGAAAGATGCTTTATCTATAAATAGCCTTGACATTTTGATGATTCCTGTTTAATATATCAATAGGGAATCGTATAATTTTTTATTTATAGAATTATTGATCTAAGTATTTTCATTATATTTAAATAAGCTGAGGATATCTTCCAAGATGTCTTTCAAAAAACGAAAGGAAGTTGCAGTGTGGTAAAGCTTACACCTTATGAGCAGCAGATGCTCGATGGAAAATTCGGCCCGTTCAAGCAGAAAGCGCTGGAAAACATTGTCGCCTATGCGGAGGTGTTGGGGGCAACCGAACTCTGCGAGGTTACCAAGGCCACCGTTTATTTGGGGGCGCATCCGTATCTGGAAGCCGTTAAGTCGGACGATTACAACGAGATCTTTTCCAAGATGCTCCTCTCCACCGATGAGACGATTCCCATGGGGACCATGGCGAAGGAGTGCTTCTGTCAGACCTGTGTGACCCCTTGTGACCACTATGTATACGAGCCCCTCCACCTGACCAAGGAGCTCTTTGACAAGAACCACCGGTTCCTGGAGATTACCAAGGAAGCAGGGGTTTCCATCGTTAATTCCTGTACCCCCTATCTCACAGGGTGGCTGCCCCTGATGGGGGAACATTATGTCACCACCGAGTCCAGCAACGTTCTGATGTGCAACGCGGTGCTGGGCGCCTGCGGCAACTCGGACGGGCTGGAGGCCGCCGCCTGGTCGGCCATCTGCGGGCGGACCCCCCTGTGGGGAAACCATGTGTGGGCCAACCGGCTGGGGACCCACCGCTTTGTGCTGGAGTGCCCCTCCGAGACGCCCCTGGACTGGGATGTCATCGGCTATACGGTGGGGCGGAAGCTGCCTCCCCACGCCGTCCCCATTCTGGACGGCAATTTCCACCGTCCGGACCTGATCAAGCTGAAGCAGTGCTTCGCCTCCATGGCCACCACCTCCGGGGCGGAGATGTGTCACATTGTGGGGATCACCCCCGAGGCCCGCACTCTGGAGATGGCCACCGGCGGCAAGGAGGTTCCCACCACGGTGATCACCCGGCAGGATTGGGAGCAGTCGCTGAAGATGCTCTGTGACGAGGGCAGCGGCCCCGTCCAGTTTATCACCTTGGGCTGCCCCCACTACACCCTGGAGGAGATCCGGGACGTTGCCCTCTATATCAAGGGGAAAAAGGTCCACGATGGGGTGCTGCTGATGATCTGGACCGACATCCCCACCAAGGAATCGGCCAATGTAAACGGCTATACCAAGATGATCGAAGAGGCCGGCGGGTACCTGCTCACCAGCGGTTGTCCTCTGGTCATCGGGCCCAAGTGCCACCAGGGAATCACCGGCATGGCTATGGACGGGGCCAAGCAGGCCCACTATATCCGCTCGGAGAGCGACGCCAAGGTGTACTATGGGTCCAAGTACCAGTGTGTTGACGCAGCGGTGAGCGGCAGATGGGAGGAAGCGTAATGGAGAAGAAATTGACCATTCAGGGCAGAGGCGCCTTTGCCGGCGTGGTAGAAGGGGAAGCGCTGGTCTGCCCCGAAAGCATCCAGGGCTGGGCCGGAGTGGACGACCGCAATGGCCGGATCATTGAACGGGGCCATTCCCAGGAAGGGCAGTGCATTGACGGCAAGATTCTGGTCCTTCCCTGCAGCAAGGGGTCCAACGGCTGGTCCAGCCACTTTCATTCGGCAGCGGTGGAGGGCTTCAAGCCGGCGGGCTGGCTCTTTACCCGGATTGATTCCCGGGCCGGGGTGGCGGCGGCCGTGCTGAAAATCCCCACCATCTGCGACTTTTCGGACGTGGATCCCTGCCAGGTAATTCACACCGGGGACTGGATTCGGATGGACGGCGCCACCGGTGTGGTGGAGATCACGCCCAAGGAAGCGCGTTCATGAACTACTGCCGTGCAATAGGGAAAAGCGCAGATCACGAGGGGGGACGCTATGCTGGATGTACGGCTTGGCAGGCGGATTAAAGAGGTCCGCAAGGGGCGCAGAATGACCCTTCAGGAGTTATCCCAGGCTACAGGGCTGTCTGTCAGCTATCTTAGTATGCTGGAGCGGGGACGTTCCAGCCCCACCGTTGCCAACCTGCAGCGGATCTGCCGTACGGTGGACATCACCTTCCACGAACTGCTGGCCAGCCTGGAGGACGACAAGCTGTACGTGCCCAAGGACCAGCGCCGGCAGATCTTCCAGGAGGAGGACGGCGGCGTTCTCTATGAGGCCATCAGCGAGGGAAACCGGTGCATCAAGAGCATCTGCATGACCGTCTTTGACCAGGAGGAGCACGAATCCGCCCGCCACATTGCCGACGAAAGCGGCTTTGTCGTGAGCGGCAGCATGGTGATGATGGTGGACGGCGTATCCTACCAGCTCCATGCCGGGGATTCGCTGTATATTCCGGCCAACAGCCTCCACAGCTTCCGCAAAAGCAGCGAGGAGCCCTGTGTCAGCATCTGGTCCTGCTGCAACGCGGCCTTGGAAGAGATTGCCGGATACCCGGCTGCCGCAGGGAGCCATTCCGCTGACTAGCCTTCTTTTTTCAATTCGTTCTGTTCCCGATTGACCGAGAGGGACCCGCCGAGGCGGGTCCCTCTTTGTGCTGCCCCGGGTCTGAAACGGTGGAAAACCGCATAGATTGGACCAGAAGATTGGTTTGACGGGGAGGGACGGCATGATGAAAAAGCGCTGGATGGCCGGCTTGCTGGCGTTGTGGATGGCCGCGGCGGCCCCATTGGGGGTATGGGCAGAGGAGGATACCGCCTCCCAAGAGCAGGAGGAGACCCTGTCAATAGAGGCCAAGGCTGCCGTTTTGGCCGATCTGGACAGCGGACAGGTGCTGTGGGCCATGAACGAAAACGAACCGCTGGCCCCCGCCTCGGTCACCAAGATCATGACCCTGCTGCTGGTGATGGAAGCGCTGGAGCGGGGGGATATCCGGCTGGAGGATATGGTGGTCTGTTCGGCCCAGGCGGCGGCGATGGGCGGCAGCCAGATCTGGCTGGAAGAAGGGGAAGAGATGACGGTGGACGACCTGTTGAAGGCGGTGGCGGTCTACAGTGCCAACGACGCGGCGGTGGCACTGGCCCAGCTGGTGGCCGGCAGCGAGGAGGCGTTTGTCGCCAAGATGAACGAGAAAGCGGCCAGCCTGGGGATGGAGGGGACCACCTTCCGCAACTGTACCGGGCTGGATGAGGAGGGGCACCTGACCACCGCCGCCGACATTGCCACCATGTCTGCCGCACTGATGGACCATTCTCCCATCATTGCCTATACCACCATCTGGATGGATACGCTGCGGGATGGAGAGACCCAGCTGGTCAACACCAACGAGCTGATCCACTCCTATGAGGGGGCCACCGGCTTGAAAACCGGAACCACCCCGGCGGCGGGCAACTGCCTGGCGGCCACCGCCAGCCGGGACGGGCTGAACCTGGTGGCGGTCGTCCTGGGGAGCGAGACATCCCAGGACCGGTTTGACGGGGCGGAGGTCCTGCTGGACTACGGGTTTTCCCACTTTTGCCGGGTGGAACCGGGGGAGCTGCCCCAGCCCCTGGGCCCGGTGCCGGTGACCCGGGGCGCGGCCCGCCAGGTGGAGGTGACCTGCACTCTGCCGGAGACGGTCCTGATTGAGGAAGACCAGCGGGAGCTGGTGACCCTGGAAGCCACGCTGGATGAGCAGGCGGAGGCTCCGGTGGAGGAGGGACAGCGGCTGGGGACGGTAACCGTGTTGGTGGATGGGCAGCCCCATGGGGAGTGCCCGGTGACCGCTGCGGAGGCGGTTCCCCGGATGACCCTGCCCCGGGCCTTCCGCGTCTTTTGGGAGGCCACCGTTTTTCTGGGATGACCCACTTTCCACAAAGCTACCGCAGGCGGGTGGGGATCGGTAGTTTTCCGGAAAAATACCTTTGGGCCGCCTGCGGCGGCCCTCTCCCGTGGCCGGGCTGCGCCCGGTCCTGCCGATTTATGTGGGGGGATTCCCCCACACCCCCTTTTTCGGGGGCGCTCCGCCCCCCGGACCCCCAGGGTGACTCTTTCTATGGAGAAAGAGTCACCAGAAAGCCAGGGAAGGGAGGCTAGCCTCCCTTCCCAATCCCTCCA
>CAJFKV010000040.1 GCA_904387055.1 Candidatus Heteroruminococcus faecigallinarum
GAACTCTTTCTCCACAGAAAGAGTTCCCCTGGGGGCCCGGGGGGCGGAGCGCCCCCGTTTACACGGAAGGCGGGCCACAGGCCCGCTCGGGAGGGGCGGCGCAGCCGCCCACCCCCGCCCTTGGCAGAGGGCCACCGGTTCCCACCCGCCCGCGCAAGCCTCTGCAAAGAGGCCAAAAGACCCGCCCGGAAGCGGCTCACCCCTCCTGGGCGGCAATAGCCTCGGCCAGCTCGTTCAGATAGAGCCAGCGCTCCATCTTTTCATCCAGCTCCCGGGATACCTGCGCCACCTCCGCCTCCAGCTCCTGAAGGCGGGCATAATCGCTGGCACAGCGGTTCATCTCCTCCTCCAGGGCGGTCTTCCGTTCCTCCAGAGCGGCAATCTCCCCGTCGATGGTCTGGTATTCCCGTTCCTCCCGGTAGGAGAACCGCCGCTTCCGCTCCTTCCGGGGGGCGGGCGGCGCCTTGGGCCGGGCAGGCCGCCCGGTCCCCTCCTTCACCGGCGCGGGCCGCTGCTCCCGGTAGGCGGTGTAGCCGCCCAGATACTGGCGAACCTGCCCCTCCCCTTCAAAGGCAAAGATGTGGTCCACCACCTTGTCCAGAAAATACCGGTCGTGGGACACCGCCACCACAACCCCTTCAAAGGTCTCCAGGTACTCCTCCAGCACCGTGAGGGTCTCCAGGTCCAGATCGTTGGTGGGCTCGTCCAAAAGCAGTACATTGGGGGCTTGAATCAATACTTTTAGGAGAAACAGCCTTCTTTTCTCCCCACCGGACAATCTGTTGATGGGGGTATACTGCAATTCCCCGTCAAAGAGGAACTTCTCCATCATCTGGGCGGCGGTCAGGGTTCCCTCCGGCGTTTCCACCCGCAGGGCCGATTCCTGGATGTAATCGATGGCCCGCATGCCGTCGGGAAAGGGCGGCATCTCCTGGGCAAAATACCCCACCCGCACCGTCTCCCCGGTGACGACCTGCCCCTGGTCGGGGGGCTCCAGGCCGGCAAGTACCCGCAGAAGGGTGGATTTCCCACAGCCGTTGGGCCCCAGGATCCCCACCCGGTCCCCCCGCAGCAGGTTGTAGGACAGGTCCTGAAAGAGGGTTCTCCCTCCGTACCCTTTTCCGATCCCCTCCAGCTGGATGATCTTCTTCCCCAGGCGGCTGGAGAGGGAGGCCATCTCCAGGGCCGCCTTCTCCTGGGGGGCCTGTTGGGCACTCAGCTCCTGGTACCGTTCCACCCGGAACCGGGCCTTGGTCCCTCTGGCCCGCGCCCCCCGCTGAATCCACTCCAGCTCCTTCCTCAGGAGGGCCCGGTGCTTCCGATGGGCCGCCTGCTCCATCTCCTCCCGCTGGGCCTTCCCCTCCAGGTACCGCTCATAGTTGCTGCCGGGATAGCTGTACAGCCGGCCCCGGTCCAGCTCCACAATCCGGGTCACCACCCGCTCCAGAAAATACCGGTCGTGGGTGACCATCAGGAGCGCCCCCTTGTACTGGGCCAGGGTTTTCTCCAGCCATTCCACCGTCTCGTTGTCGATATGGTTGGTGGGCTCGTCCAGGATCAGCAGCTCCACCGGGGACACCAGGGCGCAGGCCATGGCCACCCGGCGCCGCTGCCCGCCGGACAGTTCCCCCAATGGCTGATCCAGGTTCCGGATGCCCAACCGGTCCAGGATCGACCGGCACTGGTACTCCTCCCCGCCGGGCAGCCCGTCCAGCCCCTTCATCACCTGCTGGAGAGGGGTGAGGCGGTCGTCCAGGGCCGGGTTCTGGGGCAGATAGCCTATCCGTACCCCGCCGCCCCGCACAACCCGGCCGCTGTCCGGCGGCTCCAGGCCGGCCAATATGCGCAGGAAGGTGGACTTTCCCACCCCGTTCACCCCAATGACGCCGATCTTCTCCCCCTCGTCCACCCCCAGGGACACATCCTCCAGAATGGGACGCTGGGAAAAGCGTTTGTACAGTTTTTCTGCTGTCAGCACAACCATAATGCCCTCTCCCGGTATCGTCAAAACTTCCCTACCACGTTACCACAGAGAGGGCCTCCCCGTCAACGGGGAGCATCCTCCCCCCGGCCGGCCACATAGTTGATGACCGCCCCCACCAGCAGGATGTTGCCGCACACATACAGCCAGACCATCAGGATGATGATGGAGGTGAGGGAGCCATACACCAGGGAGTACCGGGAGGAGAGGCCGATCAAGAAGGAGAAGACGGCACTGGCCAGCACCAGCCCGCCGGAGGCAAAGACCGCCCCTCCCACCGCCGGCGGTCGGGTTCTTCCCCGGCGGGTGGCGGTGGCGGCATAAAAGAGGGTGAGCACCAGCAGAAGAAAGACAAAAAACAGCGGAAACCGCAGCCGGCTCCAGCTTTCCAAAAGCCCCCCTGCCTGGAAAACCCGGTCCAGGCGGGCCACAAACCACTCCCCCGTCACCAGGATCACCATCCCCACCACCACCGCTCCCAGCAGCAGCCCGGAGAGGAGGACGCTCTTGACGGCAAACCACAGCCCCCGCTGATGGGGGCGGCGGTAGATGTCGTCCAGGGTGGACAGCAGGGACCGGAAGGCGGCCGAAGCGGAGGTGACGGTAACCACCAGCCCGCCGGCGATGAGGGCGGGGGACTGGTTCTGCTGGATATAGCCCAGGTACTCCTCCACCGCCCCCAGGCTCTGGGCCGGGACCAGCCGCGTCAGCAGCAGGGCGAACTCGTTCTCCCGCAGGCTGAGGGCCCCGGCGGCGGCGTTGAGGCAGATAAGCAGGGGAAAAAAGGTCAAAATCAAAAAATAGGCCAGCTGGGCCGCCCCCCGGGTGATCCGCCGCCGGATCGCCACCGCCGTCACCTTGACCACCCACCGGACGGCCCGGCGGGCAGGTCCGTATTTTTTATCATCAAACTGCATAATCACTCATCCCTTTTCCCAGGGAATCCTCCATTCCCCTTTCCCGGATGAATCGGCTCCTGCATTGGATGAACAGCCGCCTGCACCATTATGGAAAGAGGAAAAACTCCCCTTCATTGTTTATTCATAATTGGTCAGTTACACCATTGTATTTTATGGAGGAAGGATTTATAATAATCTCCATTGAATACTATCTCGGTATAGTCCCAGCGCCCTTTGAGGAGAGGGCGCCGGGGCCGAAGCCGCGGGCCCGGGGTTTTGCCCTGGGATTGGCTCCCGCCTTCCGGCGGGTATTCAACAATTTCCGGCCGGGTTGCCCGGCCTGTTACGGAGGAGTACAACTATGAAGAAGTTCATCGCGATGATGGCCGCCCTCTCGATGGTGGCCGTCATGATGACCGGCTGTGGCGGCAGCTCCAGCAGCTCCGCCGCTGCGGACGGCGGGGAGAACAGCACCGCCGCCGGGGACACCATCAAGATCGGCTGCCTGGCCCCCCTCACCGGGGAGGTATCGTCCTACGGCATCGCCGTTGCCAACGCGGTCCAGATGGCCGTAGACGAGATCAACGCTGCCGGCGGCATCGGCGGCACCCCCATTGAGCTGATTACCCTGGACGAAAAGGGCGACACCACCGAGGCGGTCAACGCCTACAACAGCCTGGTGGACCAGGGGGTTGTGGCGGTGATCGGTGACGTCACCTCCAAGCCCTGCCTGGCCGTGGCGGAGGTTGCCGCCATGGACAACATGCCCATGATTACCGCTACCGGCACCGCTGCCGACATCACCCAGGCCGGTCCCAACGTGTTCCGCACCTGCTTCATGGATCCTTTCCAGGGCCGGATCATGGCCACCTTTGCTGCCGACGAGCTGGGCTGCCAGAAGGTCGCCGTCATGTACGACAATGGGTCCGACTATTCCCAGGGCCTGGCGGATGCCTTCCAGGCGCAGGCCGAGGAAAAGGGGATGACGGTAACCGCTTTTGAGAGCTACGCCTCCGGCGATACCGACTTCACCACCCTGCTCAACAAGATCATTGCCACCGAGCCCGACGCCATCTTTGTACCCGATTATTACGGCAAGGTTTCCCTGATTCTGGACCAGGCCCGCTCCGCCGGCTTTGACGGCCCCATGCTGGGCGGCGACGGCTGGGACGGCGTGCTGTCCACCCTGCCGGAGGACAAGCTCTCGGTTGCCAACAACGGCTATTTCTCCAACCACTACTCCGCCACCGACACCGACCCTGTGGTGGTCAACTTCCTGGAGGGGTACAAGGAGCTCTTCGACATTGACGCCAACGCCTTTGCGGCCCTGGGGTACGACTCCGCCTACATCCTGAAGAATGCCATTGAGGCCGCCGGCTCCACCGATGCCCAGGCCATCATCGATGCGCTGGCCGCCACCGAGTATGACGGTGTTACCGGCCACATCACCTTTGATGAAAACGGCGATCCCATCAAGAGCGTGGCCATTACCCAGTTTGTGGACGGCACTGCCCAGCTGGCGACCAAGATCACTGCCTAATCGCCATCAACAGTTATCATCTCCCATGAAAAAGGGGCAGGGCCGGCGCTCTGCCCCTTTGCGGGGTTTTGTTACCAAACGAAATCTGCCGGCGGGGCGGCCGCTCCGGCCCGGCAAGAAAGGAACGGCGACACTATGGACGAACTGATCCTTTTCCTCAAGCAACTGATCAACGGGTTCCAGGTGGGCAGCATCTACGCCCTGGTGGCGTTGGGCTACACGATGGTATACGGCATTGTGAAGCTGATCAACTTCGCCCACGGGGATTTTATCATGGTGGGCGGCTATGTGGCCGTCTTCTCCATCCCTTTCCTGGCCAGCCACGGGATGCCCGCCTGGCTGTGCATTCTGCTGGCGGTGGTGGTCTGCTCCATCATCGGCGTCCTCACCGAGAAGATCGCCTATAAGCCCCTGCGGGGGGCGCCCTCCCTCTCGGTCCTCATCACCGCCATCGCGGTGAGCCTTTTTCTGGAGAACCTCGCCCTGCTTCTCTTCTCCTCCGCGCCCCGGCCGGTAAGCAGCATCTTTGACGTGGAGCCCATTACCGTGGGGCCCTTCCAGTTCTCGGCCACCACCATCGCCACCATCCTGCTGTCGGTGGCGATCATGATCGGCCTGCAGATCTTCATCAAAAAAACCCGCCTGGGCAAGGCCATGCGGGCCGTTTCGGAGGACAGTCAGGCGGCGGTCCTGGTGGGCATCAGCACCGACCGCACCATCTCCCTCACCTTTGCCGTGGGCTCCGGCCTGGCGGCGGTGGCGGCGGTGATGTACTGCACCGCCTATCCCCAGGTACAGCCCTATATGGGCACCATGCTGGGGCTCAAGGCCTTCATTGCCGCCGTGCTGGGCGGCATCGGCAGCATCCCCGGCGCCATGCTGGGCGGCATCGTGATCGGCCTGGTGGAAAGCCTCACCAAGGGGTACATCTCCACCCGCCTGGCCGACGCGGTGGTCTTTGCCATCCTGATCATCGTGCTGCTGGTGAAGCCCACCGGCATCATGGGCAAAAACGTGGGCGAGAAAGTGTAGGTGGTCCTTATGAAAACAAAACGCGACATTCTCCGCGCCTACCTCACCAACTTCATCGTCCTGGTTCTCCTGTTCGTCCTGCTGGCGGCGGTGGTCACGAGCGGCGCTCTCAGCCGGTATTACACCGGCGTGTTGATGACCATCTTCATCAACATCATCCTGGTCACCTCCCTCAACCTGACCACCGGCTTCCTGGGGCAGATTGCCCTGGGCCACGCGGGCTTCATGGCCATCGGCGCCTATACGGCCGCCCTCTTTGTCAAGGCCATGGAGGAGCAGGCAGGGGTTGTGCTGCTGAACGGTTCCAGCCCCACCGCCGCGGGCATCCTGTTCTTCCTGGTGTCCCTGGTGCTGGGAGGCCTGATGGCCGCCGCCTTCGGCTTCCTGGTGGGGGTGCCCGCCCTGCGGCTGAAGGGGGACTACCTGGCCATCATCACCCTGGGCTTTGGGGAGATCATCCGCTCCATCATTGAGAATCTGGAGTTTACCGGCGGCGCCCAGGGCCTCAAGCAGATCCCCCGCACCGCCAACATTCTGGTGGTCTTTGTTATCATGGTTCTGTGTGTAACGGTGATGATTACCTTTGTCCGCTCCCGCCACGGGCGGGCCATCACCGCCATCCGGGAGGACGACATCGCCTCCGAGGCGGCGGGCATCCACAACACCCGGTACAAGGTGATGGCCTTTGTAGTGGCCGCCTTCTTTGCCGGGGTGGCGGGGGGAATCTACGGCCAGTACCTGGGGGTGCTGGGCGCCAGCTCCTTCAACTTCAACAAGTCCATCGACATCCTGGTCATGGTGGTGCTGGGCGGCATGGGTTCCATCACCGGGTCGGTGCTGTCGGCCATCGGCCTCACCGCCCTGCCGGAGGTCCTCCGCTCCTTCTCCGATTACCGGATGCTCATCTACTCGGTGGTCCTGATTATTGTGATGATCTTCAAGCCCAGCGGCCTGCTGGGCCACTACGAATTCTCCCTGGACCGGCTGCTGGGCAGGCTGTTCCGCCGGAACAAGGCCGCCGCCCCGCTTCAGGAGAAAGGAGGCGACCGGACATGAGTTCATCCTTTGCCCCTACCACCAACCACACCACCCTGAAGGTGGACAGCCTGGGAATCTCCTTTGGCGGGCTGCAGGCGGTGGCCGACTTTAACCTGACCATCCAGCCCGGCGAGCTGGTGGGCCTGATCGGCCCCAACGGCGCCGGCAAAACCACCGTCTTCAACCTGCTGACCGGCGTATACCGCCCCACCACCGGCAGCATCCTGCTGGGCGACCAGCTGGTCAACGGCATGTCCCCCCATCAGGTGGCCAAAGCGGGCATCGCCCGTACCTTCCAGAACATCCGCCTCTTCAAGCAGCTGACGGTGCTGGACAACGTGAAGGCGGCCTTCAACCAGAACATGCACTACTCCGCCCTGGCCGGCGTGCTGCGCCTGCCCTCCTACTGGAAGGAGGAGGCGGAGATTGACCGGAAGGGCCGGGAGCTGCTGTCCCTCTTCCACATGGAGGGGATGGCCGACCAGCTGGCCCAGAACC
The DNA here is from genome assembly GCA_904387055.1 of Candidatus Heteroruminococcus faecigallinarum. Taxonomy (GTDB): domain Bacteria; phylum Bacillota; class Clostridia; order Oscillospirales; family Ruminococcaceae; genus Heteroruminococcus; species Heteroruminococcus faecigallinarum. Next base: position 6,989 of record CAJFKV010000040.1, read on the forward strand.
TCCCCTACGGCCAGCAGCGGAAGCTGGAGATTGCCCGGGCCCTTGCCCAGAATCCCCGCGTCCTGCTGCTGGACGAGCCGGCCGCCGGCATGAACCCCACCGAGACGGCGGAGCTGATGTCCGCCATCTCCACCATCCGGCAGCTGTTCAACCTGTCCATCCTCCTCATCGAGCACGACATGAACCTGGTGATGGGCATCTGCGAGCGGCTGGTGGTCATCAACTACGGGCGGATCATTGCCACGGGAACCCCTTACGAGGTGGCCAACAACCCCGAGGTCATCACCGCCTATCTGGGCGAATAAGGAGGAGGCGCGACATGCTCAAAGTAACCGACCTGAATGTCCATTACGGGGCGATCCACGCCATCCGGGGCGTCTCCCTGGAGGTGAACCAGGGGGAGATCGTCTCCCTCATCGGCGCCAACGGCGCCGGCAAAACCACCATCCTCCACACCATCACCGGCCTGAAGAAGGCCACCAGCGGCGCGGTGGAGCTGGAAGGCCGCAATCTGCTGACCACCCCGCCCCACCAGATCGTCACCCTGGGGATGGCCCACGTGCCGGAGGGCCGGCACATCTTCTCCCAGATGACCGTCCAGGAAAACCTGGAGATGGGCGCCTATATCCGCAGCGACCGAGCCGGCATCCAGGAGGACATGGCGGATGTGTTCCGCCGGTTCCCCCGGCTCCAGGAGCGGCGCAGCCAGCTGGCAGGCACCCTCTCCGGCGGCGAGCAGCAGATGCTGGCCATCGGCCGGGCGCTGATGGTCCGCCCCCGCATCCTGCTGATGGACGAGCCCTCCATGGGCCTGTCCCCCCTGCTGGTCAAGGAGATCTTCTCCATCATCCGGGAGCTGAATGCCACCGGCATGACGGTGCTGCTGGTGGAGCAGAACGCCAAGATGGCCCTCTCCATCGCCCACCGGGCCTACGTCATGGAAACCGGCACCATTGTCATGTCCGGCAATGCCGCCGACATGCTGCAGGACGACCAGGTCCGCAAGGCATATCTGGGAGCCTGACCGCTGCCGGCGCGCGGGCGCGCGGGCGCTGATCCAACCGTATCCCGACAAACCAAACGACCGGGGCCGCCCTTTGGGGCGGCCCCTTTTTTGCGTTCTTGGGAGGGCGCCCTGGTGCCCGGATACGCCGTTCCCGGGCCGTCAGGATTCCTCCCGCCGCCATCCCCGCTCTGGGGCGCGAGGTTTACAGATCCCTTACCGTATCGGCCGAAAAGAAAATCGATTCCGGGAAAAAGAAGCAATCTATTGACGAAAATTTGCATTGATGGTATTCTTATTACGAATGTTTTACAGAATTTTTTCCGAACCATGAAGCGGCAGGCAGGTATTGCGGCCTCGACCCCGCGATGCCGGCGCCCAGGTTGCCGCGTGGAAAAAAGGCCGGGCTTCCTCAGAAAAGAAGCCCCGTTTTTGTCTGATGAAGATGGAAGGGATTGTGACAAGTTTTATGGATGTTTCATTTTCCTATTTTTTGCAGGCAATGTCCACCAATCCGGTTTTGTCAATCACCGTTTTTCTCACCTTGGGGGTGATTTTTGTCAACGGTTGGACCGATGCGCCCAACGCCATCGCCACCTGCATCACCACCCGCTGCCTCAGCGCCCGGGCGGCCATCCCCCTCAGCGCCGTGTTCAACTTCCTGGGCGTTCTGATTATGACCCATATCAACAGTTCGGTGGCCTCCACCATCAGCAACATGGTGGATTTTGGCGGCAACACCCAGGAGGCCCTCATCGCCCTGTGCGCGGCGCTTTTTTCCATTGTGGTCTACAGCGTGGCGGCCTCCTACTTCGGCATTCCCACCAGTGAAAGCCACAGCCTGATTGCCGGCCTTTCGGGCGCGGCCATCGCCATCCAGAATGGAGTGGGCGGCATCAATATGGATGAGTGGATCAAGGTGATTTACGGCCTGTTTATGAGCCTGCTGCTGGGCTTTCTGTGCGGATGGGTCATCTGCCGGCTGCTGATTGTCATCTGCGCCGGGATGAACCGTACCCGGACCAACCGTTTCTTCCAAGGGGCGGAGATCTTCGGGGCGGCGGCCATGAGCTTCATGCACGGCGCCCAGGACGGGCAGAAGTTTATCGGCGTCCTCTTTTTAGGGGTAGCCTTCTGCAACGGGGAGACCAGCGTCACCGGGGTGGTAATTCCCGTGTGGATCATGCTGCTGTGCAGCACCGTCATGGGGGTCGGCACCAGTGTGGGCGGAGAAAAGATCATCAAATCGGTGGGGATGGATATGGTCCATCTGGAGAAGTACCAGGGATTTGCGGCCGACCTGTCGGCTGCGGTCTGCCTCCTGCTCTCCAGCGTTTTTGGCATTCCGGTCTCCACCACCCATACCAAAACCAGCGCCATCATGGGCGTGGGGGCCGTGCGGCGGCTGTCGGCCATCAACTTTGGCGTGGTGAAGGACATGATGCTCACCTGGGTATTCACCTTCCCTGGCTGCGGGCTGATCAGTTTTGTGATGGTAAAGATTTTTATGGCGATCTTTTAATAAAAACCGTGTGAAGAACCACAGGAAAAGGAGAGGTATACAATGGCAAAAAAGCAAGACTCCTTCTATTTTGAAAATTTCACCGCCTGTATGGACCATGCCTGCCAGGCGGCCCAGCTCCTTCACAAGGCGATGCAAGAATTCCAGCCTCAGCGCATTGAGGAGATGCTGGATGACATGCACGCGGTGGAGCATACCGCCGACGGAAAAAAACACGAGCTGCTCAACGCCCTGGCCAAGGCCTTTATCACCCCCATCGAGCGGGAGGATATCCTGCTGATGAGCCAGAACATCGACGATGTGACCGACCAGATTGAAGACGTCCTTCTGCGGATGTATTGCAACAATGTGCAGAGCATCCGCCCCGAAGCACTGGCCCTTTCCAGTGTATTGATCCGCTGCTGTGAAGAGGCAAAGGCGATGGTGGAGGATTTTGCCGATTTCAAGCGCCGTGCCAAGGAGCTCCACAGCCACATCATCCAGATCAACACCCTGGAGGAGGAAGCGGACCAGCTCTTTATCAACAGCCTGCGCAACCTCCACACCACCTGCGACGATCCCATCCAGATCATCATTTGGAGAGAGATCTATATCTACCTGGAGAGATGCGTAGACGCCTGCGAGCATGTGGCCGACACGGTGGAAAGCGTCGTTATGAAAAATTCCTGACCTCTCGCTCTCTGGATAACGTCAAAGGAGCCGCCCCACAGGGGGCGGCTCCTTTTCTCTCTTCCTGCAACGATGGAAACAGGGATAGCCGGGGGCAAAAGCCCTTCTTTGCAAGGGTGACGGCGACCTATGCATGGTCATCCCCCCGCAGGTGGCACCGGTCCTGGCCACAATCAGCGGGAGCGATAGCCCTCCGGGTGGGCGCTGTGCCACGCCCAGGCCGTGGCCAGAATGTCCTCCAGCCGGTTGTAGCGGGGGCGCCACCCCAGCTTGTCCATCGCCTTCTGGGAGGAGGCGATCAGCTGGGCCGGGTCGCCGGGACGGCGAGGGGCTACCTGGGCGGGAATGGGATGGCCGGTCACCTGGCGGGCGGTCTCGATTACCTCCCGGACGGTGAACCCCACCCCGTTGCCCAGGTTGAACACATCGCTCTCCCCGCCGGCCAGCAGGGAATCCAGCGCCAGAATATGGGCCTGGGCCAGGTCGCTCACATGGACGTAATCCCGCACGCAGGTGCCGTCCTTGGTGGGATAGTCGTCCCCAAAGATCAGGATCTTCTCCCGCCGCCCCGCCGGCACCTGGAGGACCAGGGGGATCAGATGGGTTTCCGGATTGTGCGCCTCGCCGATGGTTCCGGACGGGTGGGCGCCGCAGGCGTTAAAATACCGCAGCGCCACATACCGCAGGCCGTGGGCCCTGGCCGCCCATCCGATCATCCTCTCCATGGACCGCTTGGTCTCCCCGTAGCAGTTGGTGGGCGAAAGGGTGTCCCCCTCCAGGATGGGCACCCGCTCCGGTTCTCCATAGACCGCCGCCGTGGAGGAAAACACCAGCTTGTCCACGCCGTGGGCGGTCATCTCCTGCAAAAGGGCAAGGGTCCCGCCCAGGTTGTTGTCGTAGTATTGAAGGGGATGGTCCATCGACTCCCCCACCTGGGAGCTGGCGGCGAAGTGGATCACCCCCTCCACCTTTTCCTGGTCGAAGATCCGGGAAAGGGCCGCCCGGTCCCGGATATCCGCCTGGTGAAACCGGGCCTTTGGGTGGACCGCCTCCCGAAAACCGGTTTGCAGATTGTCCACCACCGCCACCTCCCGGCCGGCCTGGATCAGCTCGTACACCGTATGGGAGCCAATGTACCCGGCTCCCCCCAACACCAAAATCGCCATCTTGTCTCGGCTCCTTTCTCGCCCCGGGGCCCGCCTGTCAGCAGGCCGACTGGTTGGTACGCAGGGTGGTGCAGATTCTCTCCGCCACCTCCTGGGGAGTTCCCCGGCCGTCCACCCGGTTGTGACTGATCCAATACCACAGAGGATACCAATTCTGGTACAGCTGGTAGAGCTGCACCTCGTCCCGCTCGGCCGCCAGGGGATGGCTGTGGTCCATCCGGGCCAGGCAGTAATGAAAGGGCGTATCCAGGAACACCGTCCGGCAGCGGCGCAGATGGGGCAGATTCTCCGGCCGCACCGCCGCCTGGGAGGTGACGGCCAGCACCAGCCCCGGCAGGCCGCACAGCTCTTCCACCAGCCGGTTTTCCAGGCGGGCATACTTCTGGTACCCCATCTCCTGGAGGAGCTGGGCCTCGGTGCGGCCGGTTTTGCCGGTAATCAGCTGTTCCAGGTCCAGGAACCGGCGGCCGGTCCGTTTGGCCACCAGCCGGCCCACCGTCTCCTTGCCGGCCCCCATAAATCCGCAGAGGGCGATGGTCCCGGTGCCCTCCAGGTCCATGGCCACCGCGGGGGTGGTCAGATTCTCCACCAGGGCGGTGAGCCGCGCCAGATCCTCCTGGGCAAAATCGGGCCCGCCCCAGAACCGGATGGTGCTGGCTGCCTGGTGCACCAGCATCCCGGCCCCGCCGGCTACCGCGCAGCCGCACCGGGCGGCCTCCCGGATAAGGAGGGTGGTGGACGGGTTGTGGATCAGGTCAAACACCGCCCGGGTGTGCACCAGAGCCTCCAGCGGCACCGGCAGCTCGTCAATCCGGGGATACATCCCCGACAGGGTGGTGTTGATCAACAGGTCAAAGGGCTCCTCCAGCTGGTCGGTGAGGAGGAGACGGGGCGGATTGTCCGGGTAGGCCTCCTTCAGGGGAAGGAGCATCTCCCCCGCCTGCAGCCACTGGTGAGGCAGCACCGCCAAGGTGGCCTGGCAGCCCCGGCTGAGGGCCTCCGCCAGAAAGTTGCGGCCTACCGCCCCACAGCCCACAACGCAGACCTTCCCCTGCAGCTGGAGCCCCCGGTCCCCCAGGGCCCCCAACAGGCCGGGGATGGAGGTATTGGCCCCCACCAGGGCGCCGTCCGGGTCCCGGCGGACCGCCGTTACCGACCGGCACCCCTCGGCGCTGGGCTCCAGCCGGTCCAGGTAGGGAACGATCTTCCGCTGGAAGGGCCAGGCCACCTGGAAACCGTCCAGCTCCCGCAGCCACTGGACCGACGCCGGGTCGGCCAGCTGCTCTTCCTCCAGGGGGCTGGCTGTATAATCCGCCGGGAGCCCCGCCCGATAAAAAAGGGCACGGTAAACCACCGGCGCCAGGGAGTGTTCCAGCCCCCGCCCGATCACCGTATATTGCTGCATGGAGCGACCCTCCTTACAGAATCGGTATCATCGCCGCCCCGCCGGCGGCGGAAATCTCTGGGCTTAGTATACCATAACCTTCTTGCCGAGAACAAGAAACAGGGTGTGAAGTTTCTATGAAGGGGCGATTTCCCGCTGGATTGTGCAAAACTAAGCAAAAAGAACAAGAATGCTTTCAAATATTTGACAGCCATCCTTCCCAAAACTCGTAAAACCCCCTTGCAAAATGCAAAAAGAACAGGTATCATAGGAACAGTTTCATAACATCTTCCCTGTTGTATTCTGCCTGCAAGGAAGAGTTTTTTACAGCAAACCAATAAGGAGGCTACCGTAAGATGGTATTTGAAAAGGTAAGAGATATTCTGGTGGACCAGCTGGATGTGGAAGAGGGCGCTGTCACGATGGAGGCTTCCATCATTGACGACCTGGGGGCCGATTCCCTGGACGTGGTGGACCTGGTGATGACCCTGGAGGACGAGTTTGACACCGAGATCCCCGACGAGGAGATCGAGAACATCAAGACGGTGGGCGACATTGTCCGGTTTATTGAGGAGCACGCCTAATTTTCCTCCTTCCCAAGCGGACTATAACAACCAGCGGCACAGCGGTATGTCTGTGCCGTTTTCTTTTCTCCGCCGGGCCGCCGAACAGTTGAAAATCCCCGCGGGAACCGATATAATAAGAAAGAAATACGCCTCTTTGAAAACGGCATCCCAGCCGGGGCTGCGCCTTCCTCCCTGCGGGGGGAGCGGCGTCCTCCCCCAGCGGACCGCCCTGGCGGAAAGATAGGAGAAGACGATTTATGGCCGAACAGAAAAAGATGGTGGACGCCATCACCTCCATGGACGAGGACTTTGCCCGCTGGTATACCGACGTGGTGAAGAAAGCCGAGCTGATCGATTATTCGTCGGTGCGGGGCTGCATGGTGATCCGGCCCTACGGATGGGCCATCTGGGAAAACATTCAAAAGATTCTGGACGGGATGTTCAAGGAAACCGGCCACGAGAACGTGGCCATGCCCATGTTCATCCCCGAGAGCCTCCTCCAGAAGGAGAAGGACCACGTGGAGGGCTTCGCCCCCGAGGTGGCCTGGGTCACCCACGGCGGCGGCGAGGAGCTGAGCGAGCGGCTCTGTGTCCGCCCCACCTCCGAGACCCTCTTCTGTGAGCACTATGCCCACATCATCAAGTCCTACCGGGACCTGCCCAAGCTGTACAACCAGTGGTGCTCGGTCTGCCGGTGGGAGAAGACCACCCGGCCCTTCCTCCGCTCGCTGGAATTCTATTGGCAGGAAGGCCACACCATGCATGAAACCCGGGAGGAGGCCGAGGCCGAAACCCGCCAGCAGCTGGACACCTATGCCCGCCTGTGCGAGGAGTACCTGGCCATCCCGGTGCTGAAGGGCCGCAAGACCGACAAGGAGAAGTTTGCCGGGGCCGAGGCCACCTACACCATCGAGGCCATGATGCACGACGGAAAGGCCCTCCAGTCGGGCACTTCCCACTTCTTCGGGGACGGGTTTGCCCGGGCTTTTGACATCCAGTACACCGGCCGGGACAACAAGTTGGCCTACCCCTTCCAGACCTCCTGGGGGGTGTCCACCCGCCTGATCGGCGCCATTATCATGACCCACGGCGACAACGACGGCCTGGTGCTGCCTCCCGCCGTGGCCCCCATCCAGGTTATCGTGATCCCGGTGGCCCAGCACAAGCCGGGCGTCCTGGACAAGGCCCGGGAAATCACCGCCCAGATCGGCAAATTCTGCCGGGCCAAGATGGACGACAGCGACAACTCCCCCGGGTGGAAGTTTGCCCAGTACGAGATGAAGGGGGTTCCCCTCCGCCTGGAGATCGGCCCCAAGGATATGGAGAAGAACCAGTGCGTCCTGGTGCGGCGGGACACCCGGGAAAAGATCTTTGTCCCCCTGGACCAGCTGGAGGAGCGGATTCCCCAGCTGCTGGAGGAGCTGCGGCAGGGCCTCTTCCAGAAGGCCCTGGAGAACCGGGAGCGGCGCACCTGGGCTGCCCACAGCCTGGACGAGCTGAAATCCATCGCCGACCAGCACAACGGCTTCATCAAGGCCATGTGGTGCGGGGACGAGGCCTGCGAGCTGAAGCTGAAGGAGGAGGCCGGCGTCACCTCCCGCTGCATGCCCGACGAGCAGGAGCAGATTTCGGACGTGTGCGTCTGCTGCGGCAAGCCTGCCAAGACCATGGTGGTCTGGGGCAAGGCGTACTAACCCATTACAGCCAACGAAACGGAAAGGAACAACCATATGATTAACATCTGGCACGACATCGCCCCCAAGCGGATTACCCCCGAGGACTTTATGGCGGTGGTGGAGATCCCCAAGGGCAGCAAGAAGAAGTATGAGCTGGACAAGGAAACCGGCCTCATCAAGCTGGACCGGATCCTCTACACCTCCACCCACTACCCCGCCAACTACGGCTTTATCCCCCGTACCTACGGCGACGACCTGGACCCCCTGGATGTGCTGATCCTCTGCTCCGAGCCTCTGGAGCCCCTCACCCTGGTCCAGTGCTTCCCCATCGGGATGATCTCCATGATCGACAACGGCCGCAACGACGAAAAGATCATCGCCATCCCCTTTAACGACCCCACCTACAACGAGTATACCGACATCTCCCAGCTGCCCAAGCATATCTTTGAGGAGATGTCCCACTTCTTCACCGTCTACAAGGCCCTGGAGAACAAGGAAACCGCCGTCAACGAGGTCAGCGGCCGGGAATCCGCCCTGCAGATCATCGCCCAGGCCATCGACAGCTACGTGGAGCATTTCTGCCGGTAATTCTCATGTAAACAGCACTATCGCCCCTCCGGATCGCAGTCCAGAGGGGCGATATTTTTATGATTATTCCTCTTCGTATAGAAAAATGGATTCGATCGGCTCGCCAAAGTACCGGGAAATCTTGAAGGCCAGCAGGATGGAGGGATTGTACCGCCCATTCTCCAGGGAGCCGATGGTCTGCCGGGAGACCTCCAGGGCGGCGGCCAGCTCCTCCTGCCGCAGGCCCCGCGCCTTCCGCAGCTCTTCCAGGCGGTTTTTCATCCCCGATCCCTCCTTTCCATCTGGGCAGTTCTTTCTATGGATATCCTACCATTTCCGCCCCGGGATCGTCAAGGATCCTTTCCATCTTCTCCTATGCCACCGGCCCCGTCCCTTTCCGTCCCTGCCCGTCCAAATGGAAAAAGGGCCGGGATCTCCGGCCCCATGAGGAATCACTCCACCCCTTCGGCTGCCTTGCCGGCCCGGGTGGCCATCAGATTGTGTCGGGCGTTGAGGATGTGGGTCTCCACCGCCTTTTCCGCCGCCGGAACGTCCCGGCGCTCCATGGCGTCCACAATGGCCCGGTGCTCCCGGATCGATTCCTCCGCCCGGCCGCGGCTTTGGAAGGACATCTCCCGGGCCCGCTGGATGTAGTTGTGAAAGCTGGTGAGGGTCTGGGTAAGGGGGCGGCTGTCGCTCATCTCATACAGCATGGCGTGGAAGTCCGAATCCAGCAGGTGGGCCTTCACCAGGTCCCCCTTGCCCAGATAGAACTCCTGCAGGTCCACAATCTCCCGCAGCCTGCCCAGGGCCGCCAGATCCAGGCTCTTGATGGCCAGCCGCACCGCCAGCTGCTCCAGGTAGCCCCGGATGGTGTAGATGTCCTCAATGTCCTTTTCCGAGATGCCCACCACGACGGCGCCCTTGTTGAGAACCGTCTTGACCAGCCCCTCGTACTCCAGCTGCTTGATGGCCTCCCGCACGGGAGTGCGGCTCACCCCCAGCTGGGAGGAGATTTTCAGCTCGTTCAGGCTGTCCCCCGTCTTCAGCTCATTGGTGAGAATCGCCTGTTCCAGTTTCTTGAAGACCTGGGTGCTCAGGGACTGGCTCCCCCCCAGGTCATTGCCGATCCTTGTCATGGCCGTTCTTTCCCATCCTATTCTTCCCTAGCTGCACGGCGCCTTCCCGGGTCCCAACAGGGCGGGAGCCCATCCCGCAGGGTTTCCCCAAAAGCCGGGAATCTGCGGGAGGGCTTCCGTCTTGCTGCAAGACTCGGGAAGAAGCCCTGCGGATATGGATTTCTGTTGGTATTATTGTACACCCAACCGGTTATTTTGTATAGAGCTGGGGGGCCATTTCCTGCACCAATTTTTCCAGCTCCTCGTCCCCGATGGAGGTGGTCCGCCCGCCGGCGTACTGATCGTCCACCCAGGCCTTCATCTGGGCCACCAGGGGATCGGTCTTCTTCACCGCGTCCTCCCCGTCCAGGTGGTAATGCTCGTTGAGCCAGAAGGCGATCCCCGCCAGCCCGGAGGTATTGCTCACCGCCACTGTGGCCGCCCGGTTGAGGATCTTCTTGGTATCAAAGATGTTGTAGATCTCCTCGTCCTTGTTGAGGCCGTCGGCATGGATGCCCGCCCGGGTGACGTTGAAGTTCCGGCCCACAAAGGGGGTCATGGGCGGGATCTGGTAGCCGATCTCCTCCTCATAGTAGCGGGCAATCTCGGTGATGACGGTGGTGTCCATCCCGGAGGTGGTGCCCCGCAGGGAGGCATACTCCATCACCATCGCCTCCAGGGGAACATTGCCGGTTCTCTCGCCGATGCCCAGGAGGGAGCAGTTCACCGCCGATGCTCCGTACAGCCAGGCGGTGGCGGCGTTCACCACCCCTTTGTAGAAGTCGTTGTGGCCGTGCCACTCCAGCTGGGCGGAGGGGACATCGGCATAGTGATGCAGGCCGTAGATGATCCCCGGCACGCTGCGGGGCAGGGCCGCCCCCGCATAGGGGATGCCGTAGCCCATGGTGTCGCAGGCGCGGATCTTGACCGGGATGCCCGAATCCCGGGACAGGCGCATCAGCTCGTTGACAAAGGGAACCACAAAGCCGTAGTAGTCGGCCCGGGTGATGTCCTCGAAGTGGCACCGGGGCACCAGGCCGTAGTCGATGGCCTCGGAGATAACCCCCATGTAGTGCTGCAGCGCCTGGCGGCGGGTCATCCCCAGCTTCTTGAAGATGTGGTAATCGGAGCAGGATACCAGAATGCCCGTCTCCTTGATGCCCAGATTCTTCACCAGCTCGAAATCCTTCTTAGTGGCGCGGATCCAGGTGGTGATCTCCGGGAACCGGTAGCCCTTTTCCATACACTTTTCCAGGGCCTTCCGGTCGGTCTCTGTATAGACAAAAAACTCCGTCTGACGGACGATGCCGTTGGGCCCTCCCAAGCGGTGCAGCATGTCGTACAGGTCCACGATCTGCTTGACCGTGTAGGGCGCCCGGGACTGCTGCCCGTCCCGGAAGGTGGTATCGGTGATCCAAATGTCCCTGGGGACGCTGTAGGGCACCCGCCGCTGGTTGAAGGAGGTATAGGGCACCTGGTCATAGGGAAAGAGGTCCCGGTACAGGTTGGGATCGGGGACATCCTGGAGGGAGTATTTATAGGCCTTCTGCTCCAGGAGATTGCTGCCATAATTGTAGTCAATCACCGTTGACACCTCACTTTTGTGTATACTTGAATACAATCTTTCCTATGGCTAAGATTATATACCTGTATACACTTTTCGTCAAGGGGGATTTCCACAAAATTTTCCGGCGGAGGCAGGCGGCCTCGCCCCTTTCTCCTCTTTGCAGAGGCTTGCGCAGGCGGGTGGGAACCGGTAGTCTCTGCGAGACGGGCGTGTGGGCGGCTGCGCCGCCCTTC
>CAJFKV010000041.1:0-18365 GCA_904387055.1 Candidatus Heteroruminococcus faecigallinarum
GGGATGCCCCCTTGGCGAGCTTTCTCCCCTATCTTTCGCGGTCGAAAGATAGGGTCGGGGGGTCCGGGGGGCGAAGCGCCCCCGTCGGGAGGCGGGCCGAAGGCCCGCTCGGGAGGGCCCGCTCAGGCGCCGGCGAGGGACTCCCGCAGCAGGGTGAGGAACCGGCGGACCACCGGCCTCGCCTCCCCTGGCAGAGTGACCGTTCCAAAGGAGAGGGGGGCAACTTGGGACACCGGCAGATACCGCAGCCCCGGCATCCGCACCGTGGGCAGATCTGCCAGAAGGGTACAGGCCAGCCCCGCCTCCACCAGCGTAAACACCGTCTCCAGGTTGTCACAGAAGATCACCTGGCCGGGAAGATACCCTGCCGTCACCTGGTTCTGCGCCGCCACCAGGGCGGGGGGAAAGATGGGTGCCCGGCAAACGGCCATCCGCCCGGCGCCCTGGTGCAGCTGTTCCACCGAAAGCTGATCGTAAGCAGCCAGGGGGTGGTCCTCCTTGCACAGGCAGATTACCGGCCGCTGCAGCAGCTCCCGGTAAACCGCCTTCTGGGGGGCCACCTCCTCATAGGAAAACATCACCTGGATATCCCCCTCTTTCAGCAAATTTTCCAGCGAATCAAAAGGAATCAGACGCAGCAACGGCAGCAGCTGGGGCTCCTCCTTCCCCAGCTGGGCCAGCACCGGCTGCAGCATCCGCAGCTCCATAAAATTGCGGCAGCCAATGCTCAAGGTCAGCGGCAGGAATTCCTGGCTCGCCTTCAGGCGGGCGCGGGACAGTCCCTCCAGCTTCAAAATATCGTCGGCATAGGGGATAAACTGGTACCCCGCCTGGGTGAGGCGGACGCTCTTGCTGGTTCGGTGGAAAAGCTTGACCCCCAGCTCGTCCTCCAGGGTGCTGATCTGATGGCTCACCGCCGGCTGGCTGATGGACAACGCCTCCGCCGCCCGGGAAAAATTCAGGAAGTTTACCACCGCCAAAAAGCACTCCAACTGGGTAGTATTCAAGAAAAAAACCTCCTTGGTGGAAATTGTTGCAGCAAAATGAAATAACAATAAAAATCTTTTATAGATCATAACATATTTCAGTTGCAGCCGCAAGGCCATTGTGCTATAACAATTAAGGATCCGAACAGTTTCGGACCGAACAATTCTTGAGAAAGGGGGTACCATTGTGGCAGAAACGGATCGAGGTGCCCTGGTGCGGGATTGCCGGCAGATCAGCATCCAGCTGGAGCTCCTCTTCAGCCGGGCCATCGCCCAAACCGGGCTCACCGCCTCCCAGGCCTGGCTGCTTTTATACATCCTCCGCCACTCGGAGGGTGGGGTCATCCTGACCGAGATCCACCGGACCTTCGGCTACTCCAAGGCATCTCTTTCCAGCACCCTCAAGCATCTGCGGGAAAAGGGCTATGTCCGGGTAGAACACTGCGCGGGAGACGACCGGCGCAAGGTCCTCTTCGGCACCGAGAAAGGGCTACAGGTTCAGGAGTTTCTGGACCATTCCTTCCGGGAAGCCTTCGACCGGCTCTACCGGGGCTTTTCCCCGCCGGAGCTGTCCCTGCTGGATCAGCTGCAAAAGCGGGTGCTCCACAATCTTTCCACTCTTATGAAAACCAACGACAAGGAGGCATCGGCTTCGTGAGAACCGTACTAAAACAACTGAAGCAATACAAGCGGGACACCTTCCTCTGTATTGGGCTCACAGCACTGGAGGTGGTCATGGAGATTCTCCTCCCCTTCATTACCGCCCTCATCATCGACGAGGGGCTGGAGGCCAGCAACCTGCCGGCCGTCTACCGGTATGGCATCGTCATGGTCGTCATGGCCTTTCTCAGCCTGATCTTTGGCGCCGCGGCCGGCAAATTTGCCGCCAGCGCCGCGTCGGGCCTGTCGGCCAACCTGCGGGAGGCCATCTATGCCAACATCCAGACCTTCTCCTTCTCCAACATTGACAAGTTCAGCGTCCCCGGCCTGGTCACCCGGATGACCACCGACGTCACCAACATCCAAAACGCCTTTATGATGGTGATCCGGGTGGCGGTCCGCTCGCCCCTCACCCTATTGTTCAGCTTCCTCATGTGCATGTGGATCAGCCCTCCCCTCAGCGGCATGTTCCTCATCGCGGTGGTCTTCCTGGTGGCGGCAATCGGGATCATCATGACCGTTACCATCCGCATCTTCAGCCAGGTATTCCACAAGTACGACGAGCTGAACGCCAGCGTCCAGGAGAACGTCTCCGCCATTCGGGTAGTGAAGGCCTTCGTCCGGGAGGATTTTGAGAACAAAAAGTTTTCCAAGGCGGTGGACAGCCTCTACCGTCTGACGGTCAAGGCGGAGGGCCTGCTGGCCTTTAACAACCCCGCCATGATGATCGCCGTGTATTTCTGCATCATCTCGGTGTCCTGGTTCGGGGCCCAGTTCATTGTGGGCGGCAGCCTTACCACCGGCGACCTGACCAGCCTGTTCAGTTACATCATGTCCCTGCTGATGAGTCTGATGATGCTGTCCATGGTGGTGGTCATGATTACCATGTCCATGGCCAGCATCCGCCGGATTGGCGAGGTGCTCCGGGAAACCCCCGATCTGAAGGACCCGGACAACCCCGTCTTCCAGGTGGCGGATGGCAGCATCGACTTCAACCACGTTTCCTTCTCCTATAAACACGGCAGCGACAAGAGCGCCCTGTCGGACATCGACCTGCACATCCATTCCGGGGAGACCATCGGGGTCATCGGCGGCACCGGCTCGGGCAAGAGCAGCCTGGTGAACCTGATCTGCCGCCTCTACGACGCCAACGAGGGATCGGTCTGCGTCGGGGGGCTGGACGTCCGCCAGTACGACATGGAGGCCCTGCGGAACCAGGTATCGGTGGTATTGCAGAAGAACACCCTCTTCTCCGGCACCATCCTGGAGAATCTGCGGTGGGGCAACCCGGATGCCACCGACGAGGAATGCATCGCCGCCTGCAAGGCCGCCTGTGCCGACGAATTCATCGATCGGATGCCGGACGGGTACAACACCCACATCGAGCGGGGCGGCGCCAACGTCTCCGGCGGCCAGAAGCAGCGCCTCTGCATTGCCCGGGCCCTGCTGAAGAAGCCCAAGGTGCTGATCCTGGACGACTCCACCAGCGCGGTGGACACCGCTACCGACGCCAAAATCCGCTCCGCCTTCGCCCGGATCATCCCCGGCACCACCAAGATCATCATCGCCCAGCGGATCTCCAGCGTCCAGGATGCCGACCGGATCCTGGTGCTGGACAACGGCCGGGTCAACGCCTTTGACACCCACGACAACCTGCTGGCCCACAATCCCATCTACCAGGAGATCTACGAGTCCCAGGTAAAGGGCGGTGGCGATTTTGACCAGCCGGCTTAAGGAAAGGGGGAATACAGACTTATGAACACTTCATCCAAACGTCCCGCGCCCCTGCCGGTTCTGGGCCGGGTACTCCGTTATCTCTTCCGTTACTACAAGTTTCCGTTCGCGGTAGTGGTCCTGTGCATCCTGATCAACGCCGTTGCTACGGTGGTGGGGGCCTCCTTCCCCCAGACGCTGGTGGACGACTACATCGTCCCCATGCTGGCCAGCGGCTCCCAGGATTTTGGCGGCCTGGCCCAGCGGCTGGTGCAGCTGGCCTGCGTCATGGGCCTGGGGGTTGTGGCCGCCTTCTCCTACAACCGCATCATGGTCAACGTGAGCCAGGGCACCATGCGCCATCTCCGCAAGGACCTGTTCAACCGGATGGAATCCCTGCCCATCAAATACTTTGACACCCACGCCCACGGGGACATTATGTCGGTCTACACCAACGACGTGGATACCCTCCGGCAGATGCTCAGCCAGAGCATCCCCCAGATCATCAACTCGGTCATCACCATGGCCGCCACCCTGGTGACCATGCTGCTCCTCAATCCCTCCCTCACCGTCATCTCCATCCTGACGGTGGTCGTCATGCTGCTGGTGACCAAGGCCATCTCCGGCATGTCGGCCAAATACTACCTGAAGCAGCAGCAGGACCTGGGCGCCGTCAACGGCTTTATTGAGGAGATGCTGGACGGCCAAAAGGTGGTCAAGGTCTTCTGCCACGAGCAAACGGCCATGGACGATTTCCGCAAGGTGAACGAGTCCCTGCGGGACAGCGCCGATAAAGCCAACCGGTATTCCAACCTGCTGATGCCGGTCAACGCCAACATTGGCTGGCTCAGCTACGCGCTGATCGCCATTGTGGGAGCCATCCTGGGCATCAACGGCCTGGCCGGGGTCACCCTGGGCACGGTCATCACCTTCGTCGGCCTGAACAAGAGCTTTACCAACCCCATCACCCAGGTGAGCCAGCAGGTGAACTTCCTGGTCAACGCCGCCGCCGGCGCCCAGCGGGTCTTTGCCCTCATGGACGAAACCCCTGAAACCGACGAGGGCTACGTGGAGCTGGTGGACGCCAAGGAAGGGGCGGACGGCCAGCTGACCGAGGCTGCCGAGCGGACCAACCTGTGGGCCTGGAAGCATCCCCACCACGACGGCACCCTTACCTACACCCGCCTGGAAGGGGGCGTGGTCTTTGACGACGTGGATTTCGGCTACGACGACGACAAGCTGGTCCTCCACAACATCAGCCTGTGGGCAAAGCCCGGGCAGAAGATCGCCTTTGTGGGGGCCACCGGCGCCGGCAAAACCACCATCACCAACCTGATCAACCGATTTTACGACATTGCCGACGGCAAAATCCGCTATGACGGCATCAACATCAACAAGATCAAGAAGCCGGACCTCCGCCGTTCCCTGGGGATCGTCCTCCAGGACACCCACCTGTTTACCGGCACAGTGATGGAGAACATCCGGTACGGCAATCTGGATGCCTGCGACGAGGAGTGTATCGCCGCCGCCAAGCTGGCCAATGCCGACGGCTTCATCCGCCGCCTGCCCGACGGATACCAAACCAAGCTCACCGGCGACGGGGCCAACCTCTCCCAGGGGCAGCGGCAGCTGCTGGCCATCGCCCGGGCCGCCGTGGCCGACCCGCCTGTCCTGATCCTGGACGAGGCCACCTCCTCCATCGACACCCGCACCGAGAAGCTGGTCCAGGACGGCATGGACGCCCTCATGACCGGGCGGACCACCTTTGTAATCGCCCACCGGCTCTCCACCGTCCGCAATGCCGACTGCATCATGGTCATGGAGCAGGGGCGGATCATCGAGCGGGGCACCCACGACGATCTGATCGCCAAGAAAGGAAAATACTATCAGCTGTATACCGGCAATTTTGAAGAGTAACGCGCTCTCTTTTCAAGCCTCCGGCGGAGGAATGCCCTCCGCCGGAGGCTTGTGTTTTGTCGTGGGAAGCCACAATTTATCACCAAAAAAGGCCAATTTTGCGCATGCTCTTCCCTTTTCCTTTTTGTTCTACTATAATGATGTACAAATTTTCCGGTCCTGGCCGGCCATTTCTTGCAAAAAACGCTCTCCGTCCGGACCAAATCCACTGGGGAAAGGGGCCGATCGTTTGCGCGCCAAGATTATGGCATTCTTCCAGATCCCATCGGAGCTCCGCCAGGATTTCTGGGAGGACGCGGTCCAGAAGAACCGCATCTCTCTGCTGGTGATTTCCATTATGATCTTTGGCATGGAGCTGTTTAACATTGCAAGGGTTCTATTCTGGTCCGCCTCGGGTTTGGGCACCCGCAACAACCGGATCTATTTTGCCATGTACGTTTTGCTGTTGGCAGCCGCCGCCTTCTATCTTCTCTTGCAGCGGCCCCTGCGGCGGTCACCGGTCCGGGTGCAGTGGGGAGTCCAATACGGCACCATCCTGCTGATCCTGTTGTGGCATGTCTGCCTCAACGCCTACGACCTTTCCCGGGACCCCAACGCCCAGACCAGTATCTTCATCACGGCGATCCTGGGAGTGGCCATTTTCATCCAGATGCCCAGCCTGTTCAGCCTCCTCTGCCACGGGGCCGGCTATCTGGTCTTTATGGGGCTGGCCGGCTCTCTCCTGTCCAGCGGCGACAAGCTCAATCTCACCATCACCGCCATTGTGGCGCTGGCCGTCTCCTTTACCCGCAGTCATCATGAGACGGTGATGATTGCCCAGCAACAGGAGATCCGTTCCATGAACCAGCAGCTGCGGGCCCTGCTTCAAAAGGATCCCCTCACCGGCCTGCTCAACCGAACTGCCTTTCAGGAATGTGTGGAACAATACCAACGCCAGGAAACGCCGGAAGGCTCGTCCCTGGCCTTGCTGATGGTGGATCTGGACAGCTTTAAAGGAATCAACGACCAGTTTGGCCATCCCTGCGGAGATGATGTTCTCCGAGGCACGGCAGTCAAGCTGCAAGACGTTTTTCCGGATGCCATCGGCATTGGACGAATGGGGGGAGACGAATTTGCTGTTCTGCTGCGGGGACCGTTCCCTGCCGGGTCTCTGGAGGAAAGCAGCCGGCAGCTTGCCGAGGAAATTTCCACCATCCATTGGCGGGGGCAGCGGCTGGGCGCTACCTGCAGCACCGGTATCTGCCTGACCGGCCGCCTGGATCTCCCCTACGATTGGTTGTACGGAGAGGCGGACCGGGCCCTTTACCAGGCCAAAACCGGCAGTAAGGGCGGCTGCTGCCTGCGCCAGCTGGACTGACAAGGGATGGACAAGGTTCCCGGCCGCCCGGTTTGGGGACCTGCTTTTTTCCCCAATCCAAATAAAACACCCCCCGCCCCGGCCCCCTTGAGGGACCGGGACGGGGGGTTCGCATTTGGGGTTGTCGAAGGGCGATTCCCGACTACCGCCGCCAATACGCTTCCGCCGCCTGGAAGAAGGCGTCGATGTTCTCCCATCGGGACATGGGGGGCACGTCGCAGCCGGTGGAGAGAACAAAGTTGGAGAAGGAGCCGCACTCCTCCAGCAGTTCTCTCGTGGCCTGCTCCACCGACTGGGGGGTCCCGTTTCGAATCTGGCCCGCCGGGTCCACATTCCCCATCACCATTACGTCGGACGGCACCCGCTCCAGGATGTCCTTCATCGACACCGCGTTGCCAAAGTGATAGGCGGCACAACCGGTGGAAAGGATGGAATCCAGCATCTGGACGGTGTTATTGCCACAGTTGTGGTAGATCACCAGGAAATCTTCCTCCTGGAGAGCCTCCACCATCTCCTTGACATAGGGGGCGGAAAACTCCTCCTCCAGGGCGGGAGACAGCATTCCCGCCAGGGGCTCGGCCACCACAATGCCGTTGGCGCCTGCTTCCCGGTAAGCCCTGCCGTAGGCGATGATGAAATCGGTCGCCTTGCGCAGGACCAGATGCACCATATCCGGGTCCTCGTAGCAGTAGATCATGGCTTCGGTCACATCCAGCAGACGGCCCGCCAGCGAAAAGGGACCGATCACCCCGGCAAAAACCGGCCGGTCCAGAATCCGCTCCGACGCCTTCCGGATCGCATCCAGGTAGATGCCGGTCCGGCCGGCCCCCACCGGGGGAACCGGCAGTGCCTGCGCCTCCTCCATGGTGGAGACCAGGCTCCCCACAACGGTGGGAACCTCGTCATCGGAGACACGGATGGTGGAACCAAAGCATTCCGCCTCTACCGACAGGTCCATCAAGCTCACCGAGGCCAGGGAAACGACCCGGTCTGCCACCGCCTTCATCCCTTTGGCCTGCAAGTCGCTGTCGGAGATCAGCTCCTTGACGCTGATCCCCAGCAGCTGGATGGCCGGGAAGGAGAGGATGGGCATGGGGTTCTTCACCGTCTCCCCCTGTACCTCCTTCAGCCATGTATACATATCCCGCTTCATGTGCTCCTCCTTTTCTCCATTGACTGGAATCCCCGCCGCGCCAGTGCCGCGGCTTTTCCCTCTATTTTTCCCTTATCGCCGCAGGCGGCTGACCGCCTCCCGCAGCTGCTGGGCCAGGTACACAATCTCCTCCTCCCGGTTGTCTTTGCCGATGGAGATCCGAACGCTGCCGCGGATATACTCCGGGGGGACCTTCATCTCCTGGAGCACATAGGAAGGCTCCACCGTCTTGGAATTGCAGGCCGCCCCCATAGAGGCGGAGATTCCCCGCATTCCCAAGCGGATGAGAAGGGGTTCCGATTCCACCCCGACAAAGCTCAGGTTCAGCACGCCCGGCACGCTGGTTCCCAGGGGGGTGTTCACCCGCATCTGGGGCAGCCCGTCCAGCTCCTCCAGCAGCCGGGCCGCCAGCCCTTCCTGGTGCCGGCACCGCTCTTCCCGCTGGGTTTGGAGCAGGCGGACCGCCTGGGCAAAACCGGCGATGCCCGCGGGGTTCTCGGTGCCGCCCCGCAGCTTTCTCTCCTGCTGGCCGCCGAACTGCAGCGGCTGCACCGGCACTCCCTGGCGGACAAACAGCACCCCCACTCCCTTGGGGCCATAGACCTTGTGGGAGGAGACGGTCATCAGGTCCGCCGGCAGGCGGTCCAAGCGGATCGCCTGTGTCCCCAGGGCCTGAACGGCGTCCGTATGGAACAGGGCGCCCCCCTCATGGGCAATGGCGCACAGCTCCTCCACCGGCTGCAGAGCACCGGTCTCGTTGTTGGCCCACATGACCGACACCAGGTCGGTCTCCGGCGTCATGGCCGCCCGCAGGGTGTCCGGATGGATTCTACCGTCCGGGCCGCAGGGAAGGTAGGTGACCCGGGCGCCCTCCTGTTCCAGCTGGGCCGCTGCCTCCAGCACGGCATGGTGCTCGATGGCGCTCACAATGAGATGGCGGCCCTTCCGGGCACGAAAAGCCCCCAGCACCGCCAGATTGTCCCCTTCTGTTCCGCCGCTGGTAAAGAAGAGCTCCTCCGGGGAGCAGCCCCACGCCTCCGCCAGGAACCGGCGGTTCTCCTCCATCTTTCCCCGAACCAGCTGTCCCCCCCGGTACAGGGAGGAAGGGTTGTAAAAGTCCTCCCGGTAAAAGGGCAGCATCGCCTCCAGGCACTGGGGATCCAGGGGCGTGGTGGCCGCATGATCCACATATACTTCCATAAAAAACGCCTCCCCTGCTATTGCAGCAGCGACACAATCTGATTGATGAGTTCCTTCTCCCCCACATGGGAGATAAAGGGTTTTCCGCTGAGGACCGGGCAGGGCAGATCCTCAAAGTAGGGAAACATCTCAATAATCAAGTCATACTCCTTTCCGGTGACCGCCGCCCCCTCCCACAGGTTGTGGACCCGGATGGTGGCATCGATCCCTTCCTTGCGGAAGCGGTCCTCCAGCTTGTGGGAAGCCATCAGCATCGTCGTGCCGCACAGGCCGCCGGCAATCATGACCCGTTTCATCGTCGTTTCCTCCTTGTGCCGGCCCTAGGGCTCTACCTGGGCCAAAGCCGCCAGCACATCCCCCGGTTCCTTGGCCGCCTTCATCGCCTGGAGCAGCTCCTCTTCACAGAAGCACTCCATCAACCGCCGCAGGTCGCCCAGCTGCTGGTTGGGATCGGTATTGGCCAGCAGGAACACCATCTCCACCTGCAGCTGCTGCCCATGGTCGGCCATGTTGTAGAAGGGCACCGGCCTGGCCAGCACCGCCATGCCGATGCCGGTGTGGTGAACCGTTCCTTTGTTGGCATGGGGGATGGCCACAACCACCCCGTCGGTGGGCAGTCCGGTGGGGTACTGTTCCTCCCGCCGGATTGCTTCTTCCGCATAGTCGGGCCCCAGATACCCGTTTTTCTCCATCACGGCGGCAATTTTCCGGATGCAGTCGTTCCGGTCCTCCGCCTCCAGGCCCAACAGAATGTTTTTTTCATCCAAGACAATCATCCAGTATCCCATCCTTTTTCCCAGCGGAGGCCACCGGCCCCGGAGTTATACTCCCCGGCGGCCACGCAGGGCCGCCGGGGAGCAGCGCGAAGAGAAACAATATCCACTAAAACAGCTTGTTATGCAAACAGGCCGGCAATCTTGATGAACAGGAAGCCCAAGGGGTCGCCGCCCATGTCAAAGCTGGAATTGACGACATTGGGATCCGCCAGGCCCAGGCTGCCCATGGTGAGGGTATGCAGGTCCGCATTGGCGGTGGCAAGCAGCATAACGGGGATCATCCACACCAGCATGAAGAGAACGATCCGAAACACGTTGCCCTTCAGGTAGGGGGCAACCGCGCCGCACCAGTAGGGGATAACCGCCAGGCTGGCGATGGGGATCAGCCCGTTGCCCGGCAGCAGCACGGCCAGCAGTACGGCCAGAGGGTAGAGGATAACGGCCGAGGACATAACCGAGGGGTGGCCCAGCAGAGCGGCACAGTCGACCGCCACGTAGATCTCCTTCTTCTCGCCGAACCGCTCCTGGACAAACTCCACAACCGCGTTGGCAATGGGGATAACGCCGTCACACAGGACCGAAACAGTCTTGGGCAGGAAGACCATCAGAACGCCGATCTGGATGCCCAGGTTCAGGAAGGCCGCGTAGTCGTACCCGGCCAGGATACCGATCACCACGCCGATGATGGTGCCCATCACGCCCAGCTCGCCCACGATGCCGATCCGCTTGCGGATCGCCTCAGGAGAAGCGTTGATGTCCCGGATGCCGGGGATCTTTTCCAGCAGGTAGTTGAAGGGCCGGGCAAAGATTCCCAGGAAGCTGACGGTGCAGGGGACCGAGATGCCGGGCATGCCGTTGAAATCCTGATAGGTCTTGGCGGTATAGTCGGCCACAAAGGAGCCGATCACCAGGTAGATGACAGCCGCTACCACGCCGATGGTCACGTTGCCGGTGAGGGCCCACACAAAGCCGCCCAGCACCTGGCCATGCCACAGGCTCCAGATATCGGTCCACATGGTCTTTACCAGGCCGGCCACCACCATGATGGCGTTGACCACCAGGATTGCTACCAGGGTGAACACCAGGCCGGGCCAGGCAAAGGCGATGCCGGAGGAACCCCAGCCCACGTCGGTGATGGTGGCGCTCAGACCCAGCCGCTCCGAAAAGGCGGTGATGGCAGGGGTCAGGGTGTTGGTGGCGTTGTTGATGATGACGGTCAGGCCGGCCAGACCGATACCGGCATACAAACCGCCCCGGATGCTGGTGCCGACACCCGCCCGGAAGCACAGGCCCAAAACGCACATGGCCAGCGCTACCAGAATGGAACTTCCCAGATTGGACAATATAGTCGAAACAGTGGTCACAATTTCCATAGTTTACTCTCCTCTGTCAATGGTGTTTTTTCTGTCTTTCCGTTGGATCAAGGGGACACCACGCCCCCCAAAGCGCAGGATCAATCCGCCTGGTAGATCTCATTCATCAGGGCGATGACCTTCTTGGTGGTCTCTTCCTTCGCCTTTTTGGACCCGATGAGGTAGCTCAGCCCCTGCACCGAGGGAGCTCCGAAGGAGGGGTCCACCTGGGTCATCCAGACAACCACCATGTTCTCCCGGCCCTTGTAGGGCTCCAGGTCGCCGATGGTCAGGTGCTTCACCTCAATGTCGGTCACCCCTTCCTTCTCCAAATACTCGGTGATCTTCATCCGAGCATTGTTGGAAGTATTGATTCCCGCGCCGCAAACGCAGAGAATCAGCTTGTTCTTTGCCATTTCACTCGCTCCTCTCTTCTATGTCGCAGGAAAGCCGAACCCGCTCCGCTCTCCTTTGTTCCGATCAGCGGCTCAGCAAGGTCATTGCAGCCACGTCGTCCACCACAAGGGTGTTCAGATAACCGCCTCGAATCGCCGCCATAATCGACTGTTTCTTGTGGACGCCGGCCGCCACCCCCACTTGGATGGGAATCCGCCGCAGCTGCTCCAGGGAGATGGTGATCATCCGGTCGCTCAGCAGGGTCGCCGCCGGTTCCCCCTCCTGGGTCAGCCGGTGGCCGCAGATATCCGCCCCGCATCCGTCCTTGACCAGCCGGGTTGCCTCCTCCAGGGTGATGTATCCCCCCAGATAGGTGGCGCTCTCCTGGGGAAGGTCGGAACCCAACCCCACGACAATCATATCCAGCTGGTCCAGCTGCCGGAAATACTCCTTGCTGTCGTCCTCCAGAATCATCCGGGCCAGGGTGGGGGTATTCACCACCATGGGGTACTGGAGCAGGTGGTATTCCGCCCCCATCTTTCTCCCCAGCCGCTTGACCAGTTCCCGTCCGTCCAGAATGTGGTCGGAGATGTGCATCCCGCCGGTTACCTGGAACAGCTCCACACCGGCAAAGGGACTCTTCCCTTCGTAGGCATTCACCATGGCCTCCACGGTGGACCCCCATTGGATCCCGATCCGCAGGGATTCCTGAAGGGTATCCCGCAGCAGCCTGGCGGCTTCCCGCCCCACGGCTTCCTTGCCGCTCTCCCCCTCGGCCGGGAGGGCCACCACCACCTCCCGAAGGGGGAAGGCTTTCTTCAGATCCTCCGCCAGCTCCTGGGCCAGGGAGGGAAAATCACAGACGTGGATGCGGACGATCTGCTGCCGCCGGGCTTCCGACAGCATGCGGGAGACGCGGGACCGGGAGGTTCCCAGCAGGGAGGCAATCTCCTCCTGGGACATCTCGGCCTGGTAGTAGAGCTTTGCTACCCGCACCAGCTCCCCACGGCCGGTCATCTGCACCACTTCCTTTTCCCGGACGGTTACCGGTGATATACGCCAAATTCCCGCCCGAATTCATACATCTTGAAGAAGTTCTCCACCGGCACGTCGTTCTGGAAGTGGTTGGAGGGAGAGAAGATGTAACCGCCGCCGGGCCCGAAGGCCTCGATCCGCTTGCGGCACTCCTCCCGCAGCTCTTCCAGTGTCCCGGGAATGGCTTCCTGGGCGTCCACGCCGCCGTGGAAGACCAGCCGGTCCCCGTACTCCGCCTTCAGCTCGTAGGAATCCATCCCCGCCGCCAGGGGCTGCAGCGCGCTGAGGATCTCCACCCCCGACTGGATGAACAAGGGGATCAGCTTGCGGACGCTGCCACAGCTGTGGAGGAAGATCTTCACGTTGGGGGCTGCCGCCTTCACCGCGGAGAAAAGCCGCTGGTGGGGCTTGAGGAAGAACTCTTCAAAGCAGTCCGGCGAGATGAAGGGGGCGTTCTGGGTACCAAAGTCCGAGGTGAACTCGATCCATTCGATGTACGGCGCCACCGCCTTGACGTAATACACGTTCAGCTCGATGAGAAGGTCGGTCACCTTCTCGATGAGGGCCGCGGCAAATTCCGGCTCCACGTAAAGGTCCACCAGGAACTGCTCGATTCCCCGCAGGTACTGGCATAGCTCGAAGATGGTTCCCGAGGTGGCCGATGTGGCGGTGATGGCAAAATCGGTCTTCTCGTACCAGTCCTTGGCCCGCTGCTCCAAGCCGCGGATCCGCCCCTCGTCAATCATCTTGGGCCAGGGATAGGTCTCCAGGTCCTCGATGGTGGCGTTGGCCAGGGGATGGTAGGTAAGGGAGGGGTGCTTGCCGATCAGCTTGCGGCCCACGCCCCATTCGTCGATGGTGTTTCCCTTCTCGTCCTGGTAGCTTTTGAACCCATCGGGCTTGCCGATGTTGATATGGCGGAAGTCCGACCCGATCCGGTCGCTGAGGGTATAGTCCTCATATTCGGAGGTGGAGCCGGGGCGGATTCTCTCCCCCAGCTGGTCCTGTTCCCCCAGGGTTTCCTTGAGGCGAAGATAAAAATTGGTGTTGAGGCGGCTGTCCGACCCCCACAAATCCATTGGCACCCGGTCGGCTTCCTGATGATTAACCGCCATCCGGACCCGTTCTCTGCTGGTCATCCCGTTCACTCCTTCCCCTCAGTTCTGGCAGAGCGCCAGGGCTGCCTCGGCGGCGGTAGCCGCATCGGCCGCGTAGCAATCGGCGCCGATCGATTCACAGAAGCCTTGGGTGATGGGGGCGCCGCCCACCATGATCTTCACCTGATCCCGGATGCCCTTCTCTTCAAAAATCTTCACCACGTTTTTCATCTCTCCCATGGTGGTGGTGAGAAGCGCCGAGCAGCACACCACCTGGGCCTTCTCCGCCACCGCAGCCTCATAGAACTGCTCCGGGGAAACGTCCACGCCCAGGTCCACTACCGTGATCCCCTGGCCTTCAATCATCATCCGCACCAGATTCTTGCCGATGTCGTGCAGGTCGCCCTTGACCGTCCCGATCACTACCTTGCCCTTTGCCTCCACCCCGTCGGCCAGAAGGGCAGGCTTGAGCACCTCGATTCCCGCGTTCATGGCCCGGGCGGCAATCAGTACCTCCGGTACAAACACTTCGTTGTTTTTGAACTTGACGCCAACCACATTCATGCCGCTGAGCAGTCCCTGTTCCAGGATCTCCTGGGGAGAAATCCCCTCGTCCAGCGCCTGCTGCACCAGTTCCTTAACCTTGGGGGAACGGCCCCGTTGCATGAACGTACTGATCTCTTCCAAAATACTCATAGCAGCCTCCATCGATTGCACGGATTGCACATTTGTGCAATTCAAAATTCCTTGTTTTTATGATACACTTTTTTCTTCATAAGATATTTCAAAATATTTTCTATTTTTGTACTATTTTTGTGAGTTATGAAAAGTTAGCGATAAAAAACCGGTCAGCAGCAATCTGCCAACCGGTTTGCACAACCCCATTGGTTTATTCATCCTTGCTTAAATTTCCTCTTTTATCCCGAAATTTCTTAGGTGAAACGCCCTCTTTTGCTTTAAAAACCCGGGTAAAATAGCTTTGATCCTCAAATCCGCACAAATGTGCAACCTCAGCCAGGCTAACGGTGCTCCCCACCAGGAGAGCCTTGCTCTTTTCCACCCGCACCCGGTTGATGTAATTGGTGATGCTGTCCCCCGTTTCCTTCTTGAAAAGGCTGCTCAGGTAGGAGCGGCTCAGGTACACCCGGTCGGCCAGGTCCTGGAGGGAGAGCTTTTTGGAGTAGTTTTGGTTGATATACTCCATCACCTTGTACACCATGTCCGAATGCTTCACCTGGGTAAAGTCGAAGGTATAGCTGAGGAACCGGTTCATCACCCCGGTGAGCCAGACGCTCAGGTCTTCCACCGATTGGAACCGCTCCACCTCCGCCAGATACCCGGCGTTGCTCCAGAGGATCTCCTGCTGGTCGGCCCCCGCGTCGATGGTAGCCCGGGAAAGAACCACAATCAGCTCCATCACCCGGGCCTTGACCGCCCGCAGGTCAAATTCGCTGGAGACAAACACATACCCCAGCAGCTCGTTGAGCAGCCGGCGGGACCCCTCCCGGTCGTGCTGGCCGATCAGCTGATGGAGCTGCCGCTCAAACTGGATGGGGTAGATGCACTCCTCTTCCCCTTCCCCCGCCTTTTCCCGGAGCTGATAGATGGAGTTGAGGATCTTTTCCTGTTCATAGACCACGTTCCCCATCTTGCTGTGGGGCATTCCGGAAAAATGGCTGGTGATCGCCGCCATAATCTCCGCCAGGTCGTGGACCCGCCGGGTGCTGAAGACCGGCAACCGCTGGGTCAGTCTCTTCAGCTCCTGGGAGGGAAGGCTGTACAGGGTATCCTGCATCTCCCCCATCACCATCGGCCCCGCCACCAGCGACGCCGTCATCAGCCCCCGCTCGTCGGAAACCGACGACGCCACAAAGACCAGCCCCATGGGGCAGTAGTAGATATACCGGCCGTTCCATCGGTACGCCTCGTTGCTGCCGTACAGATGGGTGTTGATCGGGTCCCGCTTGGGGTGGTTGCACCGCCGGCACAGGTCGCAGTTGATCTCCCCGGTGACAAAGCTCCTGGCCACCGTGTCCATCACCGCGCAGGAAATGCCGCACAGTTCCCCAATATGGCCGCTGTATTTCAAGCAGCGCTCCTGCAAATCCTGGTTCATCCTCTTCACTCGCTCCGTTTCCTTGGTTCGGCGGCAATCTTCCGCTCATCGTTCGACGCGATGATCCGATGGCCGGGGGGGCAGACCAAAAACTCCTCATCCTCCCACGGCCCGTTGACCAGCCGCTCCAGCAGTCCCAGCTCCCCTGGGTATTCCACCAGCGACCATCCCTGGTCCTCTCCTATCTGGCGGGCCGCCTCCCGGAACTCCGGCCGGGCGCCCAGGGGGGAATCGATATAGGCCACCGTGGTATAGTGTTTCCGCCACTGCTGGTCCTGCTCCATGAGGAAATCCGCATTCTCTTCCCCATACTGCTCCACATAGTCCCGCCGCCGCTGCTCCAGGGCTTCCCTGGTGGGCACATAGCCGTATTCCATCCACCCGTCGCTGACCCAGTAGGTCCCCGGATGCCGGGCAAAGGCCTCCAGATAACGGGCCTGGGAGCCTAACAGCAGCCCGATGCAGTCGTCGGTCCGGGGGGCGATCAAGGGGACCTCCCCCGCCTCCAGCCCCACCACTCCGTTGGAACACAAGCCGTATCCCAGGACGATGGCCTGGGGCCGGTGCTTCAGGATCCGCTTCTCCTGCTGCTCCTCCAGCCGGTCCAGCTCCTGCCGGAGCATCTGGTTCAGCCGGCTGGGGGTGTCGTGGAGGCCCTGGGGCAGCCACGAGATGGAAACGGTATGGGCGCTCCTGGCCGCCAGCCAGCTCAAGGGACGAAAAAACACCTGGCAGGCAATCACATGAATCCGCATATTTCCTCTCTCCCAAAACTTTTTTCACAAAATCCAAAGATTTTTCTATCTTTGCAGTCCAAAATCCGCTATGATAGATAAAAGAAGAAAACCATTCCGCCCACCGGTTCCTGCTTGCCGGCGGAGTTCATTGTTGTGTGAGGCTGCTATGACCATTATCCTTCACGGCTGCGGCCGTCGTACTATTCAAGAATATCCCCAACCGGTTTCTTTGTCAACTGTCCTGCAGGAAAGCGGGGTTTCCCTGGATTTTCCCTGTGGGGGAAAGGGGCGCTGCGGCAAGTGCCGCGTCCTGGTCCGGGGAGAGGCGTCGCCGCCCACGCCTCAGGAGCTGGCCCTGCTCACTCCGGCACAGCGGGAGGCGGGGATCCGCCTCGCCTGCATGACCACCATCCTGGGGGACGCGGAGGTTGTTCTCCCCTCCCAAGAGGAGCAGCAAATCCTCACCGAAGGCCAAACCGCCGCCTTCCAGCCCGATTCCGGCGAAGCTGGTTATGGGATCGCCGTCGACATCGGCACCACGACGGTGGCCGCCTATCTGTACCGGCTGGGGGAGAAAGAGGCTGTCGCCGTGGCCTCCCAGAAGAACCCCCAGTCCCTCTACGGGGCGGACGTCATCTCCCGGCTCAGCCAGTCCCTTGCCGGCAAAAAGGACGCCCTGGCCGCGGCTATCCGCCAGTGCCTGGGGGAGCTGATCCACTCCCTCTGCCGCCAGGCGGGCATCCAGCCGGAAGAGGTGGTCCGCGCTGTCCTCACGGGGAACACTGCCATGCTGTATTTCCTGTGCGGCGAGGAGGTTTCCTCCATCGCGGCGGCCCCCTTCGCCTCTCGGCTGCTGTGGGGGGACTGGCAGGAAGCCGCTTCCCTGGAGCTTCCTCTCGCCCCCTCCACCCCCTGCTATCTGCCTCGGTGCATCTCGGCCTACGTGGGGGCCGACATCACCACCGCCATCCTGGCGGCCGGGTATCCCCGCCAGGGGATCTCCCTGCTGGTGGACATCGGCACCAACGGGGAGATGGCCCTACTGCGGGGGGAGGAGATTCTCTGCTGCTCCACCGCCGCCGGTCCCGCCTTTGAGGGGGCGGGAATCTCCCAGGGGATGAACGCCGCTCCCGGCGCCATCGACCGGGTCTGGGTAACCGACGACTCCCTTCGCTGCCGCACCATCGGCCAGAAGCCTGCCGTGGGAATCTGCGGCTCCGGCCTGATCGACGCCATCGCCGCGCTGCTGGACTGCGGCGCCATCGACGACACCGGCCTTCTCCAGGAGGAGGGGCATCCCCTGCTGGGGGCCATGGCGGAACGGGACGGGCAGCCAGCCATCCGCCTGGCCGGGGAGGTTTTCCTCAGCCAAAAGGACATCCGGGCGGTGCAGCTGGCCAAGTCGGCCATCTGTGCCGGCATGCTGGCCCTGCTCCACCATGCCGGCCTGAAGATGAAGGATCTGGACGACCTGGCGATCGCCGGCGGCTTCGGACAGGCGATTCCCCTGCAAAGCGCCCAGCGAATCGGGCTGATCCCTCCCTTCCCGCTGGAAAAGATCCGCCTGATTGGCAACGGCGCCGGCATGGGGGCGGGGATGGTCCTGCTGAGTGAGGCAGAGTGGCAGCGTTCTCTTCGCCTGGCGGAACAGGCCCGCACCCTGGAGCTTTCCTCCGATCCTTTTTTCCGGGACTGCTACATCGACCAGATGCTCTTCCCGGAGTCCACCCTTTCGTAACCCTCTCCCGTGGCCGGGCTGCGCCCGGCCCTGCCGACGGGGGCGCTTCGCCCCCCGGACCCCCCGACCCTATCTTTCGACCGCGAAAGATAGGGGAGAAAGCTCGCCAAGGGGGCATCCCCCTTGGCAATC
>CAJFKV010000041.1:18378-19047 GCA_904387055.1 Candidatus Heteroruminococcus faecigallinarum
AGATAGGGGAGAAAGCTCGCCAAGGGGGCATCCCCCTTGGCAATCCCCCTGGGGTACCCTACTCCTCCTAGGGAAAAGGTCTCGCTCCGCTCGCCCCTGCCCGACGGGGGCAAGGCCTCATCAAGCATGAGAGTGCCTATCCAGGAGGCGACTACCGAAAAACGCTCCTTGTCGTGGGCCTTGATTGACAGGTCACCAGGTTACCAGCAAAGTGGTTTGCCCCAGGATATCACCACCGGCAGTCTAGCCTGCGGGTATCATCAATATTCTTCTAAGCACAGTGCAGGCACATGTCCCACTTCTCCGAGACCAAACCTCATCAAGTTAGGAAGCAACCACCGAGAATCGTTCTTTGTCGTGGGTCTTCACTGACGACCCACAAAACAAGCCGGGAAATCCCCGGCTTTTCTATTCCCACGGCCGGCAGTCCAGCCTGCGGGTATCATCCATATTCTTCTAAGTACAATGCAGGCACATGTCCCATTTAACTCCGGGACGTGGCCTTTTTTCGTTTTCCCCATAGCTTTCGGGGGTTGGTGAAAAACCACACAGCACAGCGTGCTCCCCAGTCGGGCCGACCGAGGAGGCACACCGGTAGTCCACGTTCGTGCCCCGTGAGGGGATTTTTATCCGGGTGTGGGGCCTTGGTGACTTCTGTTTTCTTCTCTG